>CAVHDN010000058.1:0-9410 GCA_963634315.1 Flexilinea sp.
TGCAGCCTATCTTATGCAAAATAGTCTCGTAATCTGACAAAGCCAATTTATAGAATCCACCTAAACGAAAATAACAATAACGACAATGAGAAACCCAAGAATCAAGGCTACGCTGCTTGCAGTGCTTGCCTATGGTGCCAATGCCTTGGCGCAAGCCCCAGTGTTCATCACTGCGGGACAGTCGAATGCCGACGGAAGAGAGTACGTCAGCAAGTTGCCTTCCTACCTGAAGGACGGCTACAAGTACATGCATTTCACCAATGTGACGAGCAGTAGCGACGGCACATTCGGCAGTCGCACGTTTGAAGACCGTTCGGGACGCTTCGCCTTCTGCGATATAACCAACTACTTCATAGAGCAGGCACTGCAGACCGACTTCTACGCCATAAAGTGCGCATACGGAGGTACGGCCATTGACACCGCCGCCACCTACACCCACTTGCCAGTGTGGTGCGCCGACTCAGCATGGATAGCAGTCAACAACGCCTACCGTGGTGACATCAATACTGGCAAGTCGCTCACCAAGTCGCTCACCGAGGGCTTTGCCGACTGCGCCGACATAACATTGGCCAAACTCGACGGAGGCTACGACGTGAAAGCCATAATGTGGCACCAGGGTGAGAGCGACCGCAGTCAGAGCGGCCACTACTACAAGAATTTCAAGGACATGATAAACTACATGCGACAGGCCATCTACCTCAAAACGGGTAAGGAGAAGGACAAGACCCTGCCCTTCATTTTCGGCACTGTGTCGCATGCCAGCAAGCAGTACAACAGTGCTGTGGAGGCGGCGCAGAAGCAAGTGGCCGCTGAGTTGCCCAACGTGTATTGGATAGACATGAGCGACGCCGGCCTACGTTCCGATGCACTGCACTTCGACTCTGCGTGGACGGAATATTTGGGTAAGAAGATGTACAACCAACTGGTGGAGCTGAAACTTGTGGATGGTGAACCTTTGGATGTGATAAAGCCCCACATACCGAGTGCGAGCGACACACTGAAAGTGGATGCCGAGCGCAAGTGGGACTTCACCAATGCGTGGAGCCAAGCGCCGGTTGACTCACTGGTGGCCGACAGTCGCTGGGCTACATTTCAGAAGCTTGGCTATCGCTACTCCTTGGCCATGAAGGACAACCAAGAGTTGGCCACATCTACCGGCTACGTGTTTCCCGAAACCGCAGGTCTTTATTTCAAGTGTAGTTCGGGCAACAGGGCAATCATCAACCCCGGCAATTACCTATGCTTCTACGGCGACAACCTCTACCTCACGGTGCCCAAGGTGAGTCCCGGCCAGACAGTCACCATCGTCACGGCCTCAGCAAAGGGTGAACGCGGACTCACTACCGACAGTGGCGACCTGTTGGAACTGGTGAGTGGCGGCGTGAAATCGAGCGCCAAGCAGACCAACACTTGGAGAGTGAAGGACTCACTCACTGCCCCTGTTGACCTTGTGTTCCACAGCAACGGCGGCGCCATCTATGTTTATAGTGTGGAGGTGATGTCGCCCTACGTACAAATACTCGTGGGTGCCGACCGCAAGGTGACGTTCAGTAGCACGAAAGCATGTGAGGTGAAGTCGCACGCCGACATGATAAGGGCTTATGTGCCCGTGGGCTACGACAAAGTTAACGAGGCTCTCGTGCTGGAACAGACCGACACCATACCAGCCAACACGGGTGTGATAGTGATAGGTGAGGAAAGTCTCATTGGGGCAAAGGAGGTGACCACCACAAAGACCTACCTCGACAACCTGCTTGTGGCCGCAACATCGGAAACTACCGTCAACCCCAACGAGAGTACTGACGGTAAGGACTACGTGAACTTCACCCTTACACCAGAGAACGGCTCAGTGGATTTTCATAAGCTCACCGCTCCCGCCACATTCGCCGCTGGAACGGCCTATCTGCGTTTGCCCGAGACTATGGCAGGCGACACGAAGGTGGTGAAAGCTTCTGCCGACACTACAACGGGCATAAAGAAAACCAAACACTTGGCCGCTATTGACGGACAATGGTACACTGCCGATGGCGTGGCTGTGGATGCTCCCGAGAAAGGACTGTACATATACAATGGTAAGAAGTATATGATAAAGTAACAATTCAAACTTCGTTTATAACCTACACCGGCGCATTGCGAAAGTCCATCTTCCGCAGTGCGCCGGTGTGGTGAAATAGTGAAACCACAACAACCCTTATGCCCTAAGATGGCTAAAGAGCATGTTTAGGATGGCTAAACCATATCTTTACGACGTCTAAAAGGCATGTTTAGTAAAGTGGGAAAGATTGGTTACTCAAGTTTGACATGTTTAGTACGTTTATTTTAGACCCCACCTTAAACCTTTGCCGTTTGCATGCGTCATAAACATGTACGATAACTCAAAGCTAAAACAAACTCAATGAGAAAAATACTATTCACTCTTGCAGCCGCAATGGCCTGCAACACACTGTGGGCGCAGCCACGCTACGACAAGGCCAAGATGGTGTGCGAAAAGCTCAACCGTGGTGTAGTGGCCATAAGACAAGATGGCGGCAGTGTGGTCGTTAGTTGGCGCACTCTGTCATCGGACACCAAAGGACAACCTTTCGATGTCTATCGTAACGGACAGAAACTCACCGACACTCCGCTCACAACAGGCGGCACATTCTTCATAGACACTAATCCCACGGCGGGCGAGGCTGTCTATGAGGTGAAGGGCGGCGGACTCGACGGCTCGTTCACCCTCAAGGCCGATGCCCCCAAAGGTTACCTCCCAATAGCCCTACAGAAACCTGAAGGCGGCACATGTCCCGACGGCTCCACCTATACATATTCGGCCAACGACGCGAGCGTGGGCGATGTAGATGGTGACGGACAGTATGAGATATTCCTCAAGTGGGACCCTTCGAACGCCCGCGACAATGCCCATCAGGGATTCACCGGCAACACGCTCATTGACTGTTACCGTTTGGACGGCACACGCTTGTGGCGCATAGACCTTGGTCGCAACATACGCTCCGGCGCACACTATGTGCCTTTCATCGTGTATGACTTCGATGGCGACGGCAAGGCGGAGCTTATGGTGAAGACTGCCGACGGAACAATCGACGGCACCGGGCGTGTGATAGGCTCGGCTGATGCTGACTGGCGCGAGGGTGCAGCCGAGGCACAGCAATGGTATGCCACCCACAAGGATGAGGTGGATAAGCAGCGCAAAGAAGAGGAAAAGAGACGTGAGGAATTTGAAAAGGCCATGCGCGAGGGGCGCCAGCCCGAAGGAATGTTCCCAGGTCGTCCGTCTCGCCAAGACGGTCAAGACCCGCAGCAAGGCGAAAGACCAGACCCACGACAGCAGGACGACGAGCAAGGACAGCGCCAAGGTCAACGTCAGCGTGGTGGGCGACAGCAACGCCGCATGCCTCGACAGCAGTTTGGCTTCGGTGGCGACCGACTGGCAGGACGCATACTCAAAGGACCGGAATACATCACCGTATTTGACGGTCTTACGGGACGTGCGCTTGACACCGCCGACTACATACCAGAACGTGGCGAGACCATGGCATGGGGCGATGACAATGGTAACCGCTCGGAGCGCTATCTCGCCGGTGTGGGCTATCTTGACGGCCAGAAGGCAAGTGCACTGTTCTGCCGTGGCTACTACACTCGTACTGTAATAGCCGCATGGGACTGGGACGGAAAGAAGTTGAAGAACCGTTGGACATTCGACACCAACAATCCCGAGTGGAGTTCATATGCTGGACAGGGCAACCACAACTTGCGCATTGCCGATGTGGATGGCGACGGCTGCGACGAGATAATCTACGGTGCAATGGCTGTGGATAACGATGGTCGCGGACTCTACAACACAGGTATGGGCCACGGCGACGCCATGCACATGACCGTGTTCGACCCAACGAGCGACCGTCTGCAGGTGTGGGACTGCCACGAGAACCACCGAGACGGCAGTGAGTTGCACGATGCGGCCACTGGTGAAGTGGTGTTCCAACTGAAGAGCAACACCGATGTGGGCCGTTGCATGGCTGCTGACATAGACCCCGAAAGCCCGGGCGTAGAGATGTGGAGTAGCGACAGCCACGGCATACGCGACATTAAGGGCAATGTGGTTAGTCCAAAAGCACAGGTCGAGGCAGGCAGTAAGGCCAATGATGGGAAGAAGGGCAAAGGCAAGAAGAACAGTGATAAGGCCGACGGCAATTATGACATGGACGACAACACCGCACTGTACATTGGCGGTCAAAGGCTCTCCACCAACTTCGGCATATGGTGGGACGGTGACCTGTTGCGCGAACTTCTCGACCACGAGAGTGTGTCAAAGTACGACTGGCAGAAGGGCGTGACCAACACTCTTTATCGCTTCGACGGTTGCAGTTTCAATAATGGCTCAAAGTCTAATCCTTGTCTAAGTGCCGACATTCTGGGCGACTGGCGTGAGGAGGTGCTGCTGCGCACAAAAGACAGTTCGGAGTTGCGGCTCTACGTAAGTCCCGTGCCCACCGACCACCGCATAAACTGTCTCATGGAAGACATACCCTACCGTTTGAGCGTTGCCACGGAGAACGTGGGCTACAACCAACCACCCGAGACGGGCTTCTACCTTGGACCCGACAAGTCGGTGGTGGACTTCCTGAAATAAAGGCAGAACTTAATGCAGCAAAACACAAAGTCCGCTCGTTTGCGATAGTGCAAGCGGGCGGACTTTGTGTTTTGTTGCAACTTTTTGCGTACCTTTGCAGACACACTAACCCCGAAACCTAAAAGAATGAAACAAACCATACTGCTTGCATTGCTTTGCGCCACCACTCTGCTCCATGTCGGCGCAGTCGATATAGACCGCATGGACCTCATTGGCAAACGTCTGTCGTCGGCCGACGGTTTGTCGAGTAACACTGTCTATGACATGGTGCAAGACAAGTATGGCTTTGTGTGGATGGGGGCGGCCTATGGTTTGTGTCGCTATGATGGCTACTCTTTTGTGAACTTCTACTCACTCAGCGACAAGAAGAGCAAGCACGTTGAGGCCAACGTGGGCAGTCTCTACGAAGACCGCAACAATGGTTTGCTGTGGATACATACCGCCACGTTTAACTTTGCCTGCTATGACATGAAGACCGGCCGCTTCGTTGACTACACGTGTCGGGGTGACGAAGTGAAGCCCTACCGCCGCATGGTGCACTCGGGCGGCACCGTGTGGATGTATGACCCGAACAATGGTTTGCGGCGCGTGGCCTATGCTGACGGCCGCTTCACCTGTAAGGACTACACGGTGGCCAATGGACAGTTGCCGAGCAACCATATAACGCGTATTGTAGAGGATGGGGCGGGCAATATGTGGGTGCTCACCGACAAAGGACTGGCGGTGGCCAGCAGAAACGGAAACATAAGAACTGTAAGCCGTGGTCGTCGCTATCTGGAGGGCGCAAGCCACAATGGTCGTGCGGTGGTGCTCTCCGACCGCAACACTGTGGAAGTTTATGCCCCAACTGGCCGGTTGGCCAAGACGATAAGCATTCCCGCTAAGCTCGGACTGTCGCACACCATACGCAGTTCGTTTGTTTGGCAGGACAAGTGGATGCTCTTTTGTCCCTCCACTTTTTCCATAGACCTCAAGACCGGACAATGC
The DNA here is from genome assembly GCA_963634315.1 of Flexilinea sp. Taxonomy (GTDB): domain Bacteria; phylum Bacteroidota; class Bacteroidia; order Bacteroidales; family Bacteroidaceae; genus Prevotella. The sequence goes on from CAVHDN010000058.1 coordinate 5,618, forward strand.
TCCAAGCCTAGCGACCTGCAACTGAGCAATGGTCTGCTGCTGGAGCATATAGACGGCTTTTTCTTCGAGTCGAAAACTACTGGCTCTCTGTGGATATTTCCCCCAAAGGGTGAGGTGCGCAAGCTAAATCTCATTAGCGACGTTCACTTCACGGCCGAACAGAGGCGACTCTACAATGTGGCGCGCGGCCGCGACGGACTGTTCTACATAGCCACCTACGGCAACGGCCTCTTTGTGTATGACCACACCACGGGCAAACTGCGCCACTTCTCGGCCAACGATCCGCAGCCCATCATAGACACCGACGTGCTCAAGGGAATAATGGTGGGCAGCGATGGCACGGTGTGGGTGGCGCAGGAAAATGCGGGTGTGGCGCGCATAACCGTAACGCCGCAGACCGTAGCCACGTTCATTCAGCCTGCCGCCAACCATAATGGCGACTGGGCCAACTATGTGGGCATGGTGGCCAAGATGCGTGAAGGCGTACTCTTCTCCACAAGAGACAACCGTTTGTATAGTCTTGACACGTCAACGGGTGGTGTGCGGCTGGTTAGGCAAATGGGCTCGTGTGCCTATTCGGCCTTGACCGACAGTAAGGGAAGAGAGTGGATAGCCACGCGCAACGATGCACTCTTTGTGGACGACCAGCACTACGACAAGGTTGACAAACAACACTTCATGCCCAGTCGTCAACTCAACGGACTGGCGGAGGACGCCAAGGGACGCATGTGGGTGAGCACCAGCGAGGATGGGCTCCTTGTGGCAGAGGCCAACGCTGACGGGAACATCGTGTTCAGAACTCTGCTCAACCGCAACTTCAACGAGAGTCGTCTGCACAAGATGGCCATTGACGGCAAGGGACGATTGTGGGTGGGCACGAACAATGGTCTGTATGTGACGGACACCCATAAGGCGCACATAAACAACGCCGACTTCAAATGCTTCAACCCCTCCAACAGTGCTTTCCCCTATAGTGAGGTGCGCTGTGTGCTGCCTTTGAGCGATGGCACACTGTGGACTGGCGGCAAGGGCGGTGGAGTGGTGCGTTGCTCGTTTGACGTAGGTTTGCGTACCATCAGTTGCAAGTCGCTCACCAAGGAACAAGGTCTGCCCGACAACACGGTCAACGCCATGGTGCAAGACCGCTATGGTCATGTGTGGGCCGCCACGGAAAACGGTTTGTCGGTAATCTACGGCAAGGATATGAAGGTGAAGACCTACCAGTTTGGCAACTCCTTTGGACGCAACACTTACTCGGTGAATGCTGCCCTGCGCTTGGACGATGGGCGTTTGCTCTTTGGTACGCAGTCGGGCATTGCAGTAGTTACACCGCAACAGTTGTCGAGCCATGCGTCGAACCGTCCCATAAACGTGCTCATAACCGACATAAGCGTCAATGGTATAGCCTCGCCAGAGAGCAATTCCGCAGGCTTCGCCCCGGCCAACACCAACACAATAAAACTAAACCACAACGAGAACACTGTGGCTTTGTCGTTCTCCAACTTCGAGTATGGCGACATAAAATCTTCGCTCTACCAGTTCTACCTTGAAGGTTCCGACCGAACATGGCGACAACCCACAAGTCTGAACCATGTGGAGTACAGTAACCTTAGTCCCGGGCATTACGTCTTCCATCTTCGCTCCATTAGCGACAACCGTATGAGCGGCGAGCGCACGCTTGACATTATCATACGCCAACCGTGGTACAACACTGTTTGGGCTTGGCTCGTCTATCTTGCCTTGGCTGGTGCCGTCGTCGCCTACCTCTACACCAACGCCCGAGAAAAGTTGCGCCTGCACCAACAGATGCGCATAAACAAAGAGCTTACCGAGTTTCGTCTTAGCTTCTTCACCAACATTGCCCACGAGTTTCGCACGCCTTTGGCCATAATACAAGGTGCGGCCGACAAGCTGGCGTCAAGTGAGGGCAAGGCTCCACGTGCAGCCATACAGGCAGTGGGACGAGGCACGCGCCGATTGTTGCGCCTTGTAAACCAGTTGATGGAGTTCCGCAAGGTGAACACCGGCAACATGAGGATTAAGGTGGAGCAGGGCGATATAGTAGGCTTTGTGCGTGATATTTACCAAGACTTGTGGAACCTGGCCAAAGCTAAGAGCATAAACATAACATTCACGCCCTTTGAGCGCCATTACACCATGCCCTTCGACAAGACGATGGTGGAGACAATAGTTTACAATCTGATAAGCAATGCCGTGAAGTACACTCCAGAGCGTGGCTGTGTAAGCGTCACTTTGGGCAAAAGCGGTGACAAGTTAGTGCTGACCGTGGCCGACAATGGACCGGGCTTAGGCGAGGAGCAGATGCAGAGCCTCTTCCAACCGTTCATGCACGGCAATGTCTCGCAGGGCGGCATGGGCATTGGACTCTATACGGCCCACAGCATGGCTTCGCTCCATCACGGTGAACTGTCCTATAAGCGGGGTGAGGGAGAGACCAGCGGCTCCGTGTTCACACTCACTCTACCCGCCTTGGCCGACGCTTACGCCAAGGAGGAGTTCAAGAGTGTCTCGGCCTTGGCCTCTGTGCAGGATGAGGGGCAGACGAGGGATGGAGAGTTGGCCATAAAGGAACTGCACCCCGAGGCTTTGAACGATGTGTTGGTGGCTGTAATAGAGGACGACGCAGATATGGCCGCACAGATAAGCGGCGAGTTGGCAGTGTACTTTAAGGTAGAGAGCTATGCTACGGGCGAGTCGGCCTTGAGTGGTATAAGGGAGAAAAGGCCCGCTCTGGTAGTGTGCGACGTCATGTTGCCGGGCATGAGCGGTTACGATGTGGTGAAGGATTTGAAGGGCCATGCGGCTACGTCACATACGCCAGTAATAATGCTGACCGCTTTGGACGATGAGGCCCACCAGATGCGTTCCTACAAGGCTGGGGCCGACGACTACATGGTGAAGCCGTGCAACTTCAAACTCTTGCTAGCTCGTTCTATACAGCTCATTAGGCAGACGCAGACTGCGACTACAGCCCTTGAAGCAAGGCAGAACGAGAGTGGGAAATCTGTTCCCGGGCAAACTACTCAAACATCTTCTTCCGACCAAGAAGTAGTCCAAGCATCTGCCACTCAAATTCCACAAGTATCTTCTCCTGTCTTGGTGCCGCGACTAATAACTACGCAGGCTGACAAACTGTTTTGCGAGAAGCTTCAGCACATAGTGTCGCAGCATATTGCCGACCCCGACTTTTCCGTTGACCAACTGGCTGCGGCGATGAGTATGGGGCGCACCAAGCTTTTCAAGAAGATGAAGGAGATGACTGGCATGCCTCCCAACAAGTATCTGCAGAACGAACGTATGCGCATTGCTGCCGAGCTTCTGGCCGATGGCGAACTGACCGTGGCGGAGGTGGGCTATCGGGTGGGCATTCAAGATGCGTCCTACTTCAACAAGTGTTTCAAACAGAGGTTTGGTGTAGTGCCGAGCAAATATAAAAAGGAATGTTGAGCATTGCTCAACATTCCTTCTATACCTTTCCTAGTGTGTAGGCTAACCGCTTCTTTACTTCTTCTTGTTTTTCTTCGTTTGTTCGGTAGTCTTCGACTGTTCGGTGATGAAGGCGGCTACTTCTTTGGCTATGTGCGTCGCTCCTTTGGCAGTAGGGTGAATACCGTCGCGCTGCATCTCGTCGGAGCCTGGCTCAATGACGGGTCTTAGGTCGAGCACATCCAGTTTGTTCTTTTTCGCCACCTTGCGAATGGCCGGAATAACGCCTGCCACTATAGTGGAGTCTGTTATGCGCTGAGGGTCGCCAGCCTTGCGTGTTGTGGCG
>CAVHDN010000059.1:0-9408 GCA_963634315.1 Flexilinea sp.
ACTCTTTCTCTAACGCTTGACCCTACTGTTTTCGGGAAAGCGGATGCAAAGGTAAACACTTCTGGCGAAACTCGCAAGAATTTCAAAGAAAATTTGTCTAAAACAACGAAAAAAGTGAGAAAAGCATCGAGTCAAACCATAAATCATGGAGTTTGATGCCTTTCTCACCTTATTATATAAAACCTATCTATAAGCTAGTTATTCAGTACATATAGACTATCTGTTCAGCATGTTCTCAACAGAAGAACCACGTTTAAGCCTACCAAGTGATGTTCATGCCCAAGGTCAGGCCTGCGTTTGAGCTAAGCGGTATGGCCTCTTTGCTCATACTCCCGAGAAGATGATCCATGCCTATGAAGAAGTTATAGCCCTTGGGATGTATGTTGACAACCCACCCCATGCTTGTAGTAAAGCTATTGACTGCAAAACTCACGCCACCATCAATCCACTTCAACGGAGTCCAGTTGGCACTAAGCCGCCCCTCAGTCCACGTGTAAGGACCGTTGATGCGCGTAGAGCTAAGCAGTCCGAACGTCAATGGTCGATAGACAGGAAGGTTATACTCGCAACCCACATTAACGGTAGCCCCGAGGCCTGTGGTGCGTCCGCCTTGGTCACCAACATCCTTTAGATTGGCGAAATCGGCCAACTGGTCACCATAAGAGTCGGCCATGTTGTCGATGGTTGTGCCCCTTTCCGAAGTCACCGACAAGTCGCGGAAGCCACTAAACTCGAACTTGTCGGAACGGTTAACCGCCTGCACATCGTTGCTCCAGCTAATGAAGCCCAAGTCAAGTACAGCAGCATTGACCGTCCAGTCATCGTTAATCTTATAGACACCACCCAAATCGAGAGCGAGACCAAAGCCACCGATGCCAGTTCCACTGACGTCAACATCGTTTACAGCCTCATACTGTCCTTTTGACACATCATTATAATCATGCTTCTCCGACTTGTAAGTGAAGCCCTTTAGCGACACATCGGCCTTAGCGTTGCCAGACACCGTCCACTTGTCGTTGGCCGCAAGGTCTGCCTTCACGTCCTTGAACTCCACATCGCCACGAGCAGCACCGAACAGCAACTTCACCTTTGCCCCCAAGCGCAACTTGTCGTTTATCTGTCGCGAGTGGCCGAAAGCCAACTCCGCATACGACTGCGCCCGCATGCTGATGTCACCTATATTATAAGTATTGTTGCCTATGTTTTTGGCAAAGGCAAACAACTCGTAGGGCAAAGACAGACCGAAGGATGTCTTTGCGTTGAGTTCCACTGTGTTATATCCGCCAAAAGCCTTGAAGCCAGCCGACAGCACGGTTATCCCCACATCGCCCACCACACGATTATTGCCAGAGTTGAAGCCAGCAAGACCATCGCTTGCAGAGATGTCGGGATGCATGAAAGTAGTCTTCTTCTTGTCACTGCTTACGCCATACAACGGATTGTCCATCACCACGTCCCCATAGCCGAAGTTGCCATGCAGGCTTACACTCAAGTTACCTAACGCAGGTACAGAGATATAGTTTTGCTCGTTGCCGTAAGCAGGGTTCATAGTGTGTCGGAACTTATAATCGTTTGTGTAGTAAGCCGAGTTCAGGCTCTGCGCCATTGCCGTTGCGCCCATAGCAAGAAACGAAGCGGCAAAGGCATACACCTTTATATATTTATTGTTCATGGTTGTATTCTTTTTGGAAATTACCTTTGAGCACGTCTTAGTTGAAATCGCCTATTACCTTGCCCTTTACCTTCACCTTTACATTAGTGAGTTTCAATGTATGGTCGCGCGCGTTAAGGTTTATGCCCGTAACACTTTGCCCATTCTTCGAAGCCGACCCAGTAACCGTGAAGCGCACACCGTCGAGTTGCTGCAGAGCCTTAGCCTCCTGTTGGCTTATCTTCACGCTTATTGCTGTGTTTGATGGTGTCAGTCCATCTACTGAAGCCTCCACCCCGTTGGGTATCTCAACCTTTAGACGGTCGGAGCCTATCACTTTCCCGTTAACATCCAGCGGTTCAGCCTTTATGTCGAGGAACACCGGTATGCGACTCTCTACGTCGCCCGTCAGCTCCACGTAAGCATTGTCGGACAATTCAAGGTCTTTCACGTCGTCGTTCCAGTCGTCGAGTGAGTCCTTGTAAACGATTACCGCATTCTCGGCAAAGGCCAACGGTGCCACCACGTCATACTTCGGAGCGACACAATACTGGTGGCCGAACTTAAGCTCCGCCTCCTTGCTTGTGTCAGCATGAACATTGGGGTTGACAATCTCTATGCGGTCGGGCACTGTGTAAATCAAGCTCGACAAGTCAGCAACCTCATAATAGTCCCAGCCTTGTACCACAGCCTGCGGAGCCCTGCGGCAGATGCATATGCGTGTGGTGTCGTCGGGCGTGGTGCCCTTGCCGTAGATGCTCATGTCGGGAAGCTTCACACGTGCCGTCTCGCGTCCATCCTTGAAAGCCACTACCTCACCACTAACAGTAGCCCCAACGTTCATGTCGTTGGCCACCTTGAGCATTATCTGCGGATTATACAAATCGACACACACATTGCCGTCGTGGAGGAAGTCAGGCACGCCCGTCACATCCACCTTTCCAAGATTGTCAAGGTCTATGTCAGGGTCGAACGTTCCCGTCGCCCCTGTCACCACCATCTCGTCGATGGCCATGGTTGAGTGGATGTTGAACGACGAAGCTGTAGGCACTCCTGTGATATCAGCCGCCATGCTCATGGTCATCCGTCCGTCAATAGCTATTTCGCCAGACTCGGCATTTATGCTAAGCTTTCCATAACTGGTATCATAGTTGTCAAACGAAAGGCCATCCACCACCACTTCGAGTTTCAGCGGTTGCGAAGTGCCCACATTGTCCAAGTCCAACAGATGTCCGCCCTGCGCCATGGACACTTTGCCACTACCACCCACCACTTTGGCAGACTTCACGCTCAAATAGCCAGGCAATGTAAGATTTAACTTCGACAAAGTAGGCATGAACGCCGGAATAGCGTTTCCGAAGTCCAAGGTAAGCGTCATCTTCGTGTCGTCCAGAGAGGCCGAGCGCAGACTCTTCACCTCAGGCGAGTGGCCAGTGTAGTCAAACTTCATAACCGTCTGTTCGGGCACACTCACAGTAAGACCAGCGCGAGTGGCCCCCTGCTGTTTGGCTCCCGAACTAAGGTTGAACTGATAGTCAAGCTCGTAGGACTGCGGGGTGAGCCTCAGCACCTTCACATACGGCCTTGCCGGTTCAACACTCGTTTCGGCAAGACTGAACACATAGTTGCTGTCGGCATCAAGCCTCACACTTCCGTCAGCCTCAAGGTCGAGCGCATCTGACAGTTTTATTATGTCGGTGGAGCTGCTTGGTATGACGAGTTCGTCGCCACCGAAGCCCATTGTCAAGTCAACTTCATTGAAGTCGAAATCCTTGTCTGTACAGCCACCCAACGCCAGCATCCCGACAACGAACGCTGCAGGTAGCAGTCTCTTCTTAGGTACATCAATTCTCATAAACCTATTTTTAATTTTAATGAATATTTACCTCCACAGGCTGATTTTTGGCAAAGATACGAAAATAAGTGCAACAAAGAGGTTAAGTACGGGACAAAAGCGCACGAAGCTTCTTTGTTTTAAAGTTAGTTAACAAGTTATATTAAAGGACTGAATGGTTTCGTCATGGCCTCCTAACGTGTGTACAAGCGGAAAAGCGACGCGAAAGGCGGCACGCCCCAAACGCTGGGATGTGCCGCCCTGTACGGTATCGGCTTCGAGTGGGCCGCATGGTGTGCCTTACTTCACCGCGACTTCTCTCTCCACCGATAATATTCAAGTGTCGTAGGCGTGAAGCTTACTTCACCACGACCTTCTTTCCACGGATGATGTAAACACCCTTGGCCAGACCGTTGAGTGACTCGTTGGCCTTGCGCACCAAAGTACCGTTGATTGAATAAACGGCTGCATTGGCTGCACTAGCTGCACTCACACTGCTGATGGCAGTAGTTGTATGATTGTAAACCTCAAGGTTGGTAGGCATGAACATGTACTTGCCGTCGGAGATGCTTGCGATACCCTCTGATGACAGTACGCTGTCGGGAACTACTGTATTGCCTTCTTCGTCAACAGGCAGAGCGTCGAATGCATCGTAGATTATGATGGAGTCAGAGCCCTGTATCATGTAGATGACGTTGGCATCGGTGTCGAGCATCATGCTTGCGTTCTTGAACGAAACATAGCGGCTGATGTTCTCCTCCTTCTTCACGTCAGCGATGGTGGTAGCCATAGGTGTGGCAGTGCCTTCGGTCTTGGTCAGCTCAGAATCTTCGGTCTTGTCGGAAGACATGAGATACATGCATCCGTCGTTGAAGTCGTAGGTTGCATAGATGTATCCGTTGAGAGTCATGCCAGCGGCCAGTTCGAGAGCCTGGGCCACATCGCCAAATTCAAGTGCACCGGTAGCGTCCTCAATGTAGGCAGTGTAGGAGCGTCCTGACTTCTGGCAAATGGTCACCTTAGCGTCGGTGAGCATGAGCTTCACGTCGGTCATGATTTCAGCGTCCTTGAGGGCGGCAATGTTGGCAGCCTCAAAAGCCTGCGGCACAACCTCGCCCTTTGCCACGACTGCAGGATCGGCATCAGCGTCGGTAGTGTAGGGATAGATGGTCTTTGCGCCTTCGTGGAGCACGATTACGCCCTTGATGCTCTCAATGCTGTCGGGCGTGGTGAAGTCCTCAGGCAAAGCCCAGAACTGGTCATACACCTGCACAGTGTCGTTGCCCTGTACGATATAGAGCATCTCATTGATGTCGCAAAACATCTTGGCGTCTTTCACAATCACATACTTGGAGAGGTTGCTTGCGAGCTTCACGTCGGCCACGGTCATTTCAACGGGAGCCACGATAGAGTCGCCTGTGGTAATGGTAGAATTGCCTGTCTTTTCGGCAAGTCCGAGAGTAGGAGTGCCGTTGGCCACTGTGTAGGTGGCATAGATGGTACCCATGACCTTTGAGCCAGCAACTAAGCCCATGCCCGACAGAGCCATACCCATGTCGCCGTCAAGCTTCACAGCTCCTGTAGCGTCCTGAGCATACACAGCCATGCCAGATGGGGTATAGCCCGTCACGGTAATCACAGCGTCGGTGGTCTTTATGGTAACCTCGCTACCGTCGGCCACATCCTTGAGGTCGGCGAAGTGCTCTATCACGATTTCGGGAGCCACATAGTCGCCAGTGCGCTGTATGTAGATGAGGTCAACACCCTTGTTGGCGTTGCCGCCCTTGCCCAGCTTTATGCTAGTCTCCTTGGTGAGGGTGAACTCGTCGGAAGTGCCCTGCGCCCAGTTCACTGAGCTTGCAGTGAAGGTAAATATGGTGTCGTTGTCGGCTATGAAGTTCCATGTAGAACCAGCGTTCTTAGTAGCGTCGCAGATGACGGTTGTGAGCTTGTACTTGCCTGCAGGCAACTTCACAAACTCCACGTCAGCATCGGCAGCATAGGCCGAAGCACCATTGGAGCTGCGTATGCCCGTGTTGTTGTTGGAAGTCTTCGTGAGTCCATCAATGTCCTCAGCCTCCGAGAAATAGGCTATGCCTGTTGTGGTAGAGGCAGTATATGTTATGTTCTTCACAGCGTTGTCGGCAGAGAGTGTGTAAGACACGTAGTAGCCCTTACCGTCGGAGCTCTGCTTTGTGGTGGTGTAGAGCGTGCTGTCGATGTTGAGCGCATAGGGATAGGCCACGTTGAAGGTCTCAGCCTCGAAGTTGGAGCCTTTCACTATGCCTTCCTTCAACACGTTGCCGTCAGCGTCAACAGCGTCGAACGAGTAGTTCCAAACGCCAGCCTCGCGGAACACGAGAGTAATGACATTGGTGGCTGCGTCCTTAACAGCGTCGAGAGTCTCGTTGCCACTTACATAAATGTATTTCTTGGTGTTGTCTGCCGACAAGAAGCTTGCCATATCGGTGGGGCTTGCAGTGATTTGGTCGCCGATGAGAGCGTCATAGCTCACGGCGGTCTTCAACTCGTTGCCGTCTCCGTCAACAAACTTCACAGTGTAGGAAGTCATCTGTGAGGCTTCCACTGTTGTTATGACCAGTGTGGGGGCATCGGCCGAAGCCTTGCCTTCCAGTTTGCCGCCCTCGGCATTGCCTGTCCACTGGAATACGATGAAATTCTGCCCTGCGGTGTTGATGGTCTTCACCGCACTGGTCACATCGGTTGTGTGGGCTTCCTTTGTCTTGGAAGTTGTGTTGTTTATGTAGGTTCTTGAGGAACCGTAGTTATAGAGGGCCTGCACACTAGCGATGGAGTCGTAGTTGAGCTTTGTGTTTGGCGTGAGGTAGTAGAGCTTGTTATCGCGAGTCTTGCTCTTTGTGCTCGAAGTGGCTGTCCATGTGAGCGTTGCCGACTGCACCACATGTCCCTCAGGTATGGCGAAGCTAAACTCTGCGAAAGCGTAGCCCACCCATCCTGTGGAGGTATCGTTGTTGTAATACTCGGTCTCACCGTCAACGGTGTTTGCCCCCTCTTGGGTTGCCGAGCTAAATCTTGTTCCTGCTGTGTGCTCGAGGGTGGCGGATATCTCGTCGGCCATCATCGATGCAGTGCCCACAAACAGTCCTGCTGCGAAAAGCAGTGTCTTAAGTAAACTTGTCTTCATCTATTATTATTTTGTTAGTACTTAGTGTCGTCGCCCCGGTTCGTCTGCGCCCATTTGTCTTATGCTTTAGTTCGGCCCGCCGCGAACCACATTGTTTCATCCTTCCCGTCTTAGGGGTAAGGCCAGCGGTGCTTCTTTATAGTGTTGCTCTTGTCTTGGTTTGATTTTTATTAGTAGTTTTAACAGGTTAATAATCTTTGGGGTGCTAAATTACATAAAATATAAGCAGGCCGACACCTCGCGACTCTATTTTTAATCTTTTTTAGCGGAGAGACCAACGCCAAGTAAGTATTGCCCTGAGACCCATCTTGGTTTATGGTGGATTCTATAAATTCCCACCTTCAAAGACTCCGATTTTGCCTCAAAACTGCGGTTTCTTGCTGAGGAAACCAATGGTTTCCTGTCGTGTCCAAGTTAGAAACCGATGGTTTCCACGGCGGAAACCAGTGGTTTCTACGGCGGAAACCGATGGTTTCCAAGCCAGAAACCAATAGTTTCTTTTTGGCATAAAAAAGATAGAGAAGCAGCCCAAGACAACCTTTGATTTGGAACTTTAGACACAAAACCCTACCTTTGCAATCAAGAAAAAGTGGTTACATAAATGCGCATCAAGCTTATCGCAACATTCTGTCTCTTGCTTTGGCAAGCCACAACCATTGGTCAGACACGCCATTGGCAGACAACCGACGGTCTGCCAACCGACGAGGTGCGCCAAATAGTGCCGCTGCCCAACCACCAGATGCTCGTGAACTGCGAAGGCGTGTTTTGCATAACCGATGGGGCGGGCTTCATGCCTGTGCCCTGCGACAGGAGGAAAGCCTACATCATGAAAAACTACTCCGACGACGGTTATGCACAACAATGGCAAGGCGACTCGCTGTTGTGGTTGCGCGACTTCTACCGCATCTATCTCTTCGACATGCGCACACGCACATTCCGCTACGACATTGGGCCAAGGCTTAAGGGTTTGAAAAGCTTCACGCCATCACCTTCCGACGTGAAAGACTGGCAGGGCGGCACGTGGACGTGCACCATAGGCAACGGTATTTTCTACACTGAGCCTAAAGGCACGGCCGTAGAGACTGTGAACAGCCCAGACCCCTTTGTGGGCATGGTGCGCGGAGCTGCCGAGCTACGAGTGACACTAAGCGACGGACGCCTGCTGCACAGCCAGGGCATGAACCAACTATTATACACCGACACGCACAACGGTCGCACGGTGGTGCTCAACGAAAAGTTGCCACAGCTCAACAAGTACCGCCACATCGTGGGTGCATGCCGGATAGACAGCCGTTGGGTGGTGGTATATACACAAAACGGAGCTTGCATGCTCGACACCAAGGCCGACACGCTCGCTGCCTTCGCCCCATCGAGCGCCATTGGGGAATTTTCCGACAAATACAATTGTATGCTCCGCGACAAACGCGGACGACTATGGGTAGGCACGCAGAACGGACTGTTCGAAAGCGAGGGCAGCTTCAACAGCAAAGAGCCGTACAAGTGCCGGCGCATAGAAGGACTGTCCAACAACTGCATTCGCAGTCTGGTGCTCGATGCCGACGGCCATCTCTGGGCAGGCACGTCGTGCGGCATTTCGAGAATTACCCCCACAGTCATCAACTATGGCGAAGACGACGGCATGCCGTCAGGAGCCATGATGGAGCGTGCGGCCTGTCTGACCGACGACGGACGGTTGGCCTTCGTGACCCAAAGGGTATCGGCCATCGTCTTCCATCCCAAATGGCTGGCCGACAGCACCAGTGCTCCAACGCCCATCCTCACAAGGTTTGTGGTGAACGGAAACGAACATGCTCTTAGCCCCGACGCGACATGGGAGCTAAAACACAACGAGAATTACCTCACATTCCTATTCTCTGTGCTCGACTACGCCCATCCATCACACGTGCGCTACCGCTACCGCCTAAGACCGTTGGAGACAGAGTGGCACCTCTCCGACAAAGCCCGAGGCTTTGCCATGGCCGACTACAAATCGTTGCCTCCCGGCCATTACACCTTTGAAGCACAAGCGGCCTCCACCGACGGCAAATGGAGCGAAGCCTTGACGCAGAACGTCACCATTTGTCCTCCATTATGGCTCACATGGTGGGCAAAGACAACCTACACGCTACTCGCCATCGCTGCTTTGGCCCTTATGCTCGCATCCTACTTAAAGAGGAAGAAGGCCGCCATGGAGCGTGAGAACGACGACCGCGTGAACCGGCTCTTTGAGCAGCGCGAAGAGGCACGCCACCAGTTTGCGCAAAACGCACAGATAGACCCAAGCAAGATAGGCATAAACGAAGAGGAAGAGCGGCTTACCGTCAAACTGATTGCAGCCGTGGAGGCACATCTCAGCGACGAGGAGTACAACGTGGACCAGCTGGCGCGCGACGTGGCCTTGAGCCGCACCAACCTCTACGTCAAGCTGCGCAACATGCTCGGCATAAGCCCCGCCGACTTCATTCGCAACGTACGCTTGAAGCGGGCCGCACAACTGCTTGCCGACACATCGCTCTCCGTAGGCGAGGTGGCCAGTCGCGTGGGTTTTGCCACACCGCGCAACTTCTCCGCAAGCTTCAAGAAGACGTTCGGCGTGTTGCCCTCCGAATACAGGTCGCCCAACAAGCAACAATAGTATTAGGTGGGTTCTAAAAAAACAACTTGCTCGAGTTTTGCCTCTTTCGTCAAACCTATTTTATAACTTTGCACACCTAAAGCACATTTTTGCAGATGAAGATATTCGCAATTGGGCTGAAC
>CAVHDN010000060.1:0-9329 GCA_963634315.1 Flexilinea sp.
TATAAACAACCTCTACGGTTTTCTCGGCATACATGAAATACCCTATTGGATTGGCGCGCCGCTAACGGTTTTTGTCATTGTGTTCATCGACAACGCCATCAATCTTATTGACGGCATCGACGGCTTGTCATCCGGACTTTCAGTGCTTGCCTTGGGCGGTTTTTTGTTCTGTTTCTATGCAGAGGGAATATGGCTCTACTGCATCCTCATTGCAGGACTAATGGGAGTGCTGCTGTCGTTCATGTACTACAACCTCTTTGGCGAGGCAGGGAAAAACAAGATTTTCATGGGCGACTCAGGCAGCCTTACCTTAGGGTTCATCCTTGGTTTTCTGCTTGTCAAGTTTTCAATGGACAATCCCAACGTAGCCAACTTCCGCCGCGACAGTCTGCTGTTGTCCTACACACTTCTCATAGTGCCATGCTTTGATGTGGTGCGCGTGATACTGGTGCGCATGTCACACCGCAAAGCCATATTCACTGCCGACAAAAACCACATACACCACAAGATTATGCGTATGGGATTGAGCCAACGGCAAACACTCGTGGCCATACTGTCGATGGCGGTCATGTTCATCGTCATGAATTGGCTACTTTCCAAAATACTCTACATAAGCATAATAGTTTTGGTGGACATTGTGGTATGGATGGCCATCCAACTATTGATAAACCACTACATACGAAAGAATGGCGAGGAGGTGTTCTACCATGCAGAATAGACCAATGCTTTACATAAAGAGGGCCTTAGACCTTATTGGTTCAGCATGCGGTTTATTGCTACTGTCGCCTGTCTTTCTGGTCATCTATGTGGGATTGAAACTGTCCACAAGCGGTTCTGCCATATTCAGTCAGGAGCGCATAGGCCTTGGCGGGAAGCCATTCCGCATATACAAGTTTCGCACCATGGTTGTGAATACCGAGGAGGATGGCATTCCACAGTTGGCCGAAGCCAACGACGAGCGTCTCACACGCTTTGGCAAGTTTCTCCGTGAGCACCATCTTGACGAGCTTCCACAATTGTGGAACGTGTTGCGTGGCGACATGTCGTTTGTAGGCTATAGGCCTGAACGCAAATATTTCATCGATAAAATAATGGAGATACGCCCCGACTATGCCGAGCTTTACAGCATACGTCCTGGCACCACGTCGATGGCCACACTGTACAACGGCTACACCAACACCATGGGCAAGATGCTGCGCCGCCTTGACATGGACTTGGAGTATCTGCACAACCAGTCGCTTTGGCTTGACTTCAAAATTGTGTTCAAGACATTTGTCAGCATAATCTTTGGAAGGAAATTCTGACTGTTTTGTAGCGAAACGCTCGCCCATACAGTCTTTGGCAATACCACACATGCCAACCACATTTTTGCTGTCTCCACAAACCTTTATCCATGCCCATCCATAACATGCACATACCCATAAACTTAACAACGCGCCAACACGGGAGATAACACACCCACACTTGTGTATATCGAAAAAAAACGCTAACTTTGAGCCTTGGAAACATAAAACGGAGAATAACGGTAAAAGCATACACATGAGTAACGAAACAGACGACAACGACAGCTTGATGGAGAATGGCGGCTTGACGGAAAACGAAGACGCGATGGAGACTGAGGATACAGAGACCCACTCCGACTATAAGCCGACAGGACGTTTTGACGCCTCGGCCGTACACCACCTGAGCGGGATGTACCAAAACTGGTTTCTTGACTATGCCTCATACGTGATTTTGGAGCGTGCCGTGCCCAACATCGACGATGGACTGAAGCCTGTGCAACGACGCATACTTCACTCCATGAAACGTATGGATGACGGCCGATATAACAAGGTGGCAAACATTGTGGGCCACACTATGCAGTTTCACCCTCACGGCGATGCATCCATTGGCGATGCGCTCGTACAGATAGGACAGAAGGACTTGCTCGTTGACACACAAGGAAACTGGGGCAACATCCTCACTGGCGACCGCGCCGCCGCCCCACGATACATCGAGGCAAGACTGTCTAAATTTGCCCTTGACACGGTGTTCAACCCCAAGACCACCGAATGGCAGATGAGCTACGACGGTCGCAACAAAGAGCCGGTGTCGCTGCCAGTAAAGTTTCCATTACTGTTGGCGCAGGGAGCCGAAGGCATTGCCGTAGGACTAAGTTCCAAGATTCTTCCACACAACTTCTGCGAGATATGCGACGCGGCCATAAGCCACCTGCACGGTCAGGACTTCCAGCTGTACCCCGACTTCCCCACAGGTGGAAGCATTGACGTGGGCAAGTACAACGACGGACGGCGCGGAGGCACACTAAAGGTGAGGGCAAAGATTGAGAAACTCGACAACAAGACGCTCGCCATTCGCGAACTGCCGTTCGGCAAAACCACCACAACACTCATAGACACAATACTTCGCGCCATTGAGAAAGGAAAGATCAAGGCGCGCAAAGTGGACGACAACACCGCAGCCAAGGTGGAGATACTTGTACATCTGGCTCCGGGCGCATCGTCCGACAAGACGCTCGACGCCCTCTATGCATTCTCCGACTGCGAAGTGAACATCTCGCCCAACTGTTGCGTAATATCCGACAACAAGCCACAGTTCCTCCCCATAAGCGACGTGCTGCGCCACTCCACCGACCGCACCAAGCAACTGATAAAGCAAGAGTTGGAGATAAGGAAGAACGAACTCTTGGAACAGTACCACTTCTGCTCGCTTGAGAAAATATTCATAGAGGAGCGCATCTACAAGGACCGCAAATTTGAACAAGCCCCTAACGTAGATGCCGTGTGCGAACATATCGACGAACGACTCACTCCCTTCTATCCTCAATTAGTGCGCGAGGTGACCAAGGAAGACATTCTGAAGTTGCTCGAAATAAAGATGCAGCGCATATTGAAGTTCAACAAGGACAAGGCCGACGAGCTGATGGCGCGCATTAAGGCAGAGATAGAACAGGTTGACCGCGACCTGGCCAACCTCGTGGAGGTGACGGCCAACTGGTACCGCTTCCTGCGCGACAAGTACGGCAAGGACCATCCGCGTCTGACAGAGATACGCAACTTCGACACCATTGAGGCTACCAAGGTGGTAGAAGCCAACGAGAAGCTATACATCAACCGACAGGACGGCTTCGTAGGCACAGGCTTGAAGAAAGACGAGTTTGTGTGCAACTGCTCCGACATAGACGACATAATCATATTCTACCGCGACGGCCGCTACAAAGTGGTGCGTGTGGCCGACAAGATATTCGTGGGCAAGAACGTTCTGCACGTAGGTGTCTTCAAGAAGAATGACCGCCGCACCACCTACAACGTGGTTTATCGCGACGGCAAGGGCGGCTACTACTACATGAAGCGGTTCAACGTGTCGAGTGTGACCCGCGACCGTGAGTATGTACTCACCCAAGGTCGCCCAGGCTCAAAGGTCGTATATTTCACGGCCAACCCCAACGGCGAGGCAGAAGTGATAAAGGTGACGCTCGAGCCTACAGAGTCGAGGAAGAAGGCGGGCATATTCTTTGACCGCGACTTCTCGAACGTGCTCATCAAGGGACGAGCCTCTAAGGGAAACATACTTACCAAGCGACAGGTACACCGCATAGGACTTAAGAGCCACGGCCACTCCACTCTCGGAGGGCGCAAGGTGTGGTTCGACCCCGACGTGAACAGGCTCAACTACGACGAGCACGGACAACTGCTTGGCGAGTTCTTCGACGGCGACACCATACTTGTGGTGCTTAAGAACGGTGAGTACTACACCACAGGCTTCGATGCCAACAACCACTACGAGGACAACATACTGCGCATAGAAAAGTATGACGAGAGCAAGGTGTGGACGGCAGTGCTCTTCGATGCCGACAACGACGGTTTCCCCTACATCAAACGTTTCCTGATGGAGGCCACCAAGCGCAAGCAGAGTTACCTCGGCGACAATCCCGCAAGCATCCCCGTATTGCTTTCCGACCAAGTCTATCCACGAATAAAGGTGACATTTGGCGGTGCCGACAGCCAACGTCCGCCATTGGAGATAGATGCTGAACAGTTCATTACGGTAAAAGGCGTTAAGGCTAAAGGCAAGCGACTGGCCACATGGCAGGTGGAGAGCATCGAGGAGCTTGAGCCGTTGCGTTTCCCCGAGCCGGAAGAGAAAGAAGAGGAAGAACCGACGGAATATGAAGAAGAAAACCTTGACCCTGACGCGGGGAAGTCAGAACAGCAGGTGATAGACGAAATAACTGGACAGCTAAACTTGTTTGGCAATGAGGATGTTGACAGCGGCAATTAGTCTGGCGGCAGTGTTCTTGACCGCACTCTCAGCCAAGGCACAGAACGACTCCGTGCGCTCGCCACGACTCACCACCACTACCTACATGGTGGGTGCAGGCTCCACACATCTGCTCGACACCTATCTGTCGCAGGAGCATTTCAGCGGCACAGGCTTCACATTTTTAGCGACGAAGGAGCTGCAACGCCCTGGCTCGCGCTGGGCTACAGTCATGCAGCACCAAGCCAATCTGTCGAACGTTGACGACCGAAGCGGCAATGCGAGCGAGCTGGAGGGGGCCTACAACTTCTTCATCGGCCGTTATCATGCGTGGCAACTGCTCGACGGACGGCTTTCCCTACAAGCTGGAGCGATGGCAAACGCCGGCATTGGCTTCATTTACAACACCATCAACGGCAACAATCCCGCACAGGCACGATTGCACTTCAATCTGATGCCGTCGGCAACGGCCACATGGAGGTTCCACATGTGGGGACGTGCCATGGCTTTGCGCTATGAGCTGGAAGTTCCGTTGGTGGGCCTGATGTTCAGCCCCAACTACGGACAGTCCTACTATGAGCTTTTCGCTCGTGGCGACTATGACCACAACATCGTGCCGACAACTTTTGTCAGTGCGCCCTATTTCCGCCAACAACTTATGCTCGACGTTAACCTTGGCCGACGCACCACCTTACGTGCAGGCTACCTTGGCGACTACGACCAGTCGGCGGTCAACAACCTCAAGTCACACGTTTATTCGCACCGTTTCATGATTGGCTTCGTCAAACGGTTCAGCCTAATCAGTTACAGACCATGAGAAACATTATCGCAATCATCGCCTCGGTGCTCTTACTGTGTTCTTCGTGTGTTGACGTAGAGGAACACGACGACACGCCAAGCGGCAACTTCGAGGCACTTTGGCAACTCATAGACGAACGCTACTGCTTCTTCGACTACAAGCAACAGGAGTATGGTCTCGACTGGAACGCCGTGAAGCAGGAATATGCCGTTCGCATAGACGACAGCATGACCAGCGAACAGCTCTTTGAGGTGCTGAGCGAGATGCTGGCGGAACTGCGCGACGGCCATGTCAACCTGTCGCACTCGGCCGACTTCTCGCGCTATTGGAGTTGGCAGGAGAACTACCCATCCAACTTCAGCGACACACTCAACCGCCGTTATCTCGGCACCGACTACAAGATTGCGTCCGGCATTAAATACCGTGTGCTCGACGACAACATCGGCTACATCTACTACGAGAGTTTCAACGACGCAATAGGTGAAGGCAACCTCGACGATGCGCTCAACCACCTCATGCTCTGTCGTGGACTCATCATAGACATACGCAACAACGGTGGCGGCAGCCTGACCATGGCCGAGCGCTTTGCGGCACGTTTCTTTGACGAAGAGACGCTTGTGGGCTACATACAGCACAAGACTGGCACCGGCCACAGCGATTTCTCCGACATGAAGGAGCAAAAGCTGAAGCCGTCGGCCAACATCAGGTGGCACAAGAACGTGTGTGTGCTCACCAACCGCAAGGTGTACAGTGCGGCCAACGAGTTTGTGAAGTACATGAAGTGCTCGCCATTAGTAAAAGTGGTGGGCGACAAGACTGGCGGAGGTGCCGGTCTGCCTTTCACGAGCACGCTCCCCAACGGATGGGCAGTGCGCTTCTCGGCCTGTCCCATATACGACCGCAACCGCCAGTCAACCGAGTTTGGCATTGAACCAGACTATGAGTGTGGCCTTGACGAGGCAGACATTTGGCGTGGCTCCGACACTATAATAGAGTATGCCCGCCGCCTGCTTGCTCAAGGTTGGCAATGAGTTTGGCACCTTTAAGAATGCTAAACAGCATCTTTACGACCCCTAAACAGCATCTTTACAAACGCTAAATAGGCTAAGTTGGCGCATCGCTTGCATGGATGGAAAAAAAGCTTTACCTTTGCAATTCCAAGCAACGGCACATTGACGCTGCTTGGAATTGAGACTTAGACAAGAAACAAATTATACAAGACTAAAAACTTTGAACAATGAGAAAAAACAGACTATTGGCGATTGCCGCACTGATGCCGCTGATGGCATGTGCACAAACCTTCGACTTCGACATGACCAAACAGCAGCCCGTCTATAGTGACGAGGCTGGCTACGGCTACGACCTGTTGCCCGCACCCAGCAAGAAGAGCACCGAACCGTTCTACTTCTCCGTGAAGGTGGCCGACGGCAACTATAAAGTAAAGGTGACACTCGGCGGCAAGAAGGCCGCCAACACCACAGTGAGGGCTGAGAGTCGCCGACTGATGGTGGAGAACATCGACACCAAGAAGGGACAGACGGCCACATTTGAGTTTGTGGTGAACAAACGTTCGCCTAAGATTGACGACAAGAGCCGCGTGCGCATAAAGGAGCGCGAGAAGGACTACCTTGACTGGGACGACAAGCTCACGCTGGAGTTCAACGGCACGGCACCCGAAGTGAAGGCCATACACATTGAGCGCGACGACAAATGCCCCACCGTATATCTGTGCGGCAACTCCACAGTGGTTGACCAGAACAACGAGCCGTGGGCCAGCTGGGGACAAATGATACCGAGATGGTTCAACTCCGACATAGCCATATCCAACCACGCCGAGAGCGGACTGACCGCAGGCTCTTTCATGGCGCAGAACCGTCTCGACAAAATCATGTCAACGCTGAAAGAGGGCGACTATGTGGTGTGTGAGTTCGGCCACAACGACGAGAAGGAAAAAGGTTTCGGCAAAGGAGCGTGGTATCACTATTCTGTCAGCCTGAAGACATTCATCGACAAGGTCCGCTCCAAGGGTGCCACGATAGTGTTCTGCACCCCTACGCAACGCCGCCGCTTCGACGACAGCAAGAAAAGCATTGTTGACACTCACGGCGACTTTCCCGCTGCCATGCGAGCTGTGGCGCAGAGGGAGAATGTGCCATTGATAGACCTGCACCAAATGACTCGCGAGTTCTTCGAGACTCTCGGCTATGAGAACAGTAAGCGCGCACTTGTGCATTATCCTGCCAACACCTATCCTGGACAGACGAGGGAACTGGCCGACAACACCCACTTCAATCCTTACGGAGCCTACGAGGTGGCAAAGATGGTGGTGACGGGCATGAAGAAGCTGGGGTTGCCTTTGGTTAAGGGCCTGCGCTCCGACTTCAAGGACTTCGACCCCAAACAGCCCGACGACTGGAATACGTTTAAATGGGCACCTGCAAAGAACGCTAACCTCG
This sequence comes from Flexilinea sp., assembly GCA_963634315.1. Taxonomy (GTDB): domain Bacteria; phylum Bacteroidota; class Bacteroidia; order Bacteroidales; family Bacteroidaceae; genus Prevotella. Next base: position 7,516 of record CAVHDN010000060.1, read on the forward strand.
TGAAGCCCGACGGCAATTGATGACTCCACAAAGACGAACAATCCTATATATATAATAAGGTAAAGGGGCATTCCACCCCAATATATAATAAAAGGTAAGGGAGACACCCCTTATAATATAAAAAGACAACTAAATGAACACAAGACATATAGCTCTACTCTTCGCCATGGCCATGACTGCCGGCGGAGCAATGGCGCAAACATGGCCCAAGGCTGCTCCTGAGGCCAAGCCCGGCACACGCTGGTGGTGGCTCGGCTCTGCTGTCAACGAGAACGACCTGCGCTGGAACATGGGCGAGTACGCCAAGGCCGGAATAGGCGCGGTGGAGATTACACCCATCTATGGCGTGCAAGGCAACGAAGCCAACGACCTGAAGTTTCTCACCACTCCTTGGATGAACGCGTTGAAGTTTGTTGAGAACGAGGGCGCGCGCGACAGTCTGCTCATCGACATGAACAGCGGTACGGGGTGGCCCTTCGGCGGTCCTTTCGTGCCCATTGAGGATGCAGCCGCCAAGCTGGTGCTCACCGATGTCAAAGCCACATCCGAAGAGTTGTACAAGGGCGTGGATGTTAGCGTGAAGGACGACAAGGAAAAGCCTTTCGCCACGCTGAGCCGCGTGATGGCCTACGCCGCCGATGGCAAAGTGACCGACCTGACAGGCATGGTGACCGACAACGGCATCGTGCAGTGGAAGAAAGCACCGAAGAAACAGACGTTCCGTCTGTTGACGATATACTGCTCACGCACACGGCAGAAGGTGAAGAGAGCCGCACCCGGTGGCGAGGGTTATGTGCTAGACCACTTCGACCGCAAGGCCGTGCAGTGCTACCTCGACCATTTCACCGAGGCTTTCCAGCGTAGCGGCACCCCCTACCCCCACTCTTTCTTCAACGACAGCTATGAAGTGTATGGAGCCAACTGGACTCCCACACTGCTTGAGGAGTTTGCGGCGCGGCGGGGCTACAAGCTTGAGGAACATCTGCCGGAACTGCTGGGCGAAGTTGACGACAGCAACAAGGTGCTGAGCGACTACCGCGAGACGCTGGGCGAGATGCTTTTGAAGAACTTCACCGAGCAATGGACGGCATGGGCCCACAGCCACGGAGCCAAGACACGCAACCAAGCCCACGGCTCACCAGCCAACCTCATTGACATATACTCAGCAGTGGATATTCCCGAGATTGAGGGCTTCGGTCTGTCGGAGTTCGGCATTAAGGGTCTGCGCACCGACCCTGGCTACACCCGCAAGAACGACTCCGACGTGTCCATGCTCAAGTATGCCTCGTCGGCTGCCCACATCAACGGCCGCCCATTGGCAAGCAGTGAGACCTTCACATGGCTCACAGAGCACTTCCGCACCTCGTTCTCGCAGTGCAAGCCCGACCTCGACCTCATGTTCTCGTGCGGCGTGAACAACGTTTACTTCCACGGCACGGCCTACTCGCCCAAGAATGACGCATGGCCAGGGTGGAAGTTCTACGCTTCGGTTGACATGAGTCCCACCAACAGCATCTGGCGCGACGCACCCTACTTCATGAAGTATATAGAGCGGTGTCAAAGTTTCCTGCAGATGGGACAGCCCGACAACGACTTCCTCATTATGCTCCCCGTGCGCGACATGTGGCGACAGCGCTACGGCACTGGCGTGAAGTCGCTGCTCATGCAGTTCGACATACACAACATGAAGAAGAAGGCACCGGAGTTCATCAATGAGGTGATGGCCATTGACCGCGCCGGCTTCGACTGCGACTACATCAGCGAGAAATATCTCATGGGCACCAAATACGTTGACGGCAAGCTGCAGACTGCCG
>CAVHDN010000061.1:0-9311 GCA_963634315.1 Flexilinea sp.
CAACTCATCTTCACCCAAGGCTTCAACGCCTTTACGGCATCGTGCACCTTCTTTACTATCGCTGTAATGTTGCGCCGCCCTTCAGCACGCCCCACTTTAATGGTCCATGTCTCGGGATAACGTATGTAGTCGAGATGTATTCCGTCAACATCGTAGCCGCCAACAACTTCGCGGCACAATCCAGACAAATAGTCGGCGGTCTCCCTGCGCTCAGGGTTGAGGTAGCCTTGGTCACCAATCTTGCGCAACAGGTTAGGATGGGTAGTGCGCAGACGACGGCAACCGGCACCATTCCACAGTCCCACGGGCACTGCCACAATCCACGCATGCAGCTCCATGCCACGCTTATGGCACTCGTCAATGGCGAATTGAAGTGCGTCGTAGCCGGGCGACATGCCAGGAACACCCGACATACAACCGTCCCACGGTTCAAAGGCCGACGGGTAGATGACCGTGCCGCGCACACGAGTCTGCAACAACACAGTATTCACGTTGGCCGCACGCAACTTGTCTAGCACATCACACAGTTCCCTCTGCTGTTTTTTTGCCGAAGCTGATGCCCGCGAGTAGCTGTGCGGCCAGTCCAAACCTCCTATCGTCGTGAGCCATACAGCACGCACTTCGTACTTGGGCATGGGAGTCTGAGCCATGGTCACGGAGTCTGCCAACAAGAGCAACGCACCCACAACAATGGCTATATTTTTAGTTTTGAGAATGTTCATGCAAGGGGTCTTTAGCAAAGTCTTGTGTCAAAAGGACGCAACCGATAGGACTACACCTTAATATATATGTGCACAAATACGGCGGGATATTATTCGTCAAACATCAAACACTTTCATCTCGTCGGCCAGCATAGTGTTAGGGAACACCGCTTGCGCCTCTTTGAGCAATACCGTCTCATCGTCATATCGGGCAGAGTAATGGCCGAGCAGGAGTCTCTGCACACCAGCGTCACGCGCCACACGCGCCGCATCGGCAGCCGTAGAATGGAAATATTTCCTGGCGTTGGCGGCATTGTCTTTGCCATAAGTGCTCTCATGGTAGAGGAGCGACACACCTGCAACGGCCTTGTGCAACTGCGGCATATAGGCCGTGTCGCTACAATAGGCGTAGCTGCGCGGCGGGTCGGATGGTGTCACAAGACGAGCGTTGGGCACAATGGTGCCTTCGGGCGTGGTCCAGTCCATGCCGAGTTTTATGTTGTTTATCTGGCTTATAGGTATATCGTAGGCCGAAATCATGTCGCGGCGGATGTGTGGCAGTGTGGGAGCCTCGCGGAACAAGAAGCCACAGCAGGGCACACGGTGTCTCAACGGTATGGAGGTCACGGTCAGGCTGCGGTCTTCGTATATCACCTTTGTCTCCGTGGTCTGTATGGGATGGAATATCACTTCGTAGTCAAAGCTGTTGCAGAAGAACTTCAACTGTGCGTCGAGCATTCCGCCAAACTCCGACGGCGCATACACATGAAGGGGGGCTGTTCGGCCCAACATGCCAAACGAAGAAATCATGCCAATGAGACCGAAGCAATGGTCGCCATGGAGGTGGGAGATGAACACGTGGTTTATGCTCAGGAAGCGCAGGTGGGAACGTCGAAGCTGCATCTGCGTGCCCTCGCCACAGTCAACCATGAACAACTTGCCCCTAACCTCCACCACCTGCGATGAGGCATAGTGCTTAAGCGTAGGCAATGCACTGCCGCAGCCAAGGACATGAACTCTGAAAGGTTCCATACGATTTGTGTGTGATGCTATTGTTCGTGTGATGCTGAATCATTGCCGCGCGCTGACGTTGGCAGCGTCCTGGGCATTGGCGGCAAGCCGTCGGTAGCCCGTTAGCCCATTGCCTCCGTAAAGCAACAACGAGTCGGGGCCAAGTGTGCGTATCTCAAACGTATCGGCAGAGAGCAGGAGCTTTCCGTTAAGCATGCGCCATGAGGTGTAGGGATGTGGCTCCTTCACGTTGCTTACGACCGTGCCGTCGTTCATCAGTTCAAAACTGCGGTCAAGGTTGGCCCAGCGCCCAAGTAGCGTATTGATGTTTACCACACTCAGCGCTGCCCGTTCACCGTTTGCATCAACCGTTGCCACAACAGCCATTCGGTCGCCAGCCATCAGTCCTCCTTTGACCTCACCTTTGGCTGAAGCCTCCTCAATGGAGCAGACCACAGTGTCGCCACTATCGGTGAGAAGTTCCAGACTGTTCATTGAGGTGCTCTCCCCACAGCTTCCATACAGAGTGGAGTCAACGGCTTCAATCGTTGGGGTTGAAATATATTCGATTTTTGCCTTGTCTTTCTTGCCTCCACACCCCATTGCCATAATGGTAGCAAACAGAATGGCGATAACGCTTAACTTCTTCATAGCACTTTAGTCTTTAGGCGTGTCGTTTAATCCACGCAGGTTTTATTCGTTTTGTTTGCGCTCAAGGGCCTTTGCTTCGTTCCACAGCTTGTCCATCTCACCAAGGGGCATGGCTTTAAGCGGCTTGCCTGCCTTGATGCTGTGCTCCTCAATATAGTTGAACCTGCTGATGAACTTCCGGTTGGTCTTCTCCAAAGCCGTGTCGGGATTGAGGTGATAGAGCCTGCCTGCGTTGACCACGCTGAACAGGAAGTCGCCAAGTTCCTCAAGTGAACGTTCTTTGTCTCCCTTGCGCAACTCCGCCTCCAGTTCGGCGAGTTCTTCACGCACCTTGTCCCACACGTCGCCTTTGTCCTCCCAGTCAAAGCCCACATTGCGCGCCTTGTCCTGTATGCGGTAAGCCTTGATGAGTGAGGGGAGCGCAACCGGAACTCCGGAGAGCACACTTTTATTTCCGTCCTTTTCACGAAGCTTAATCTGTTCCCAATTCTCAATTACCTGTTGGGCTGTGGAAACGTTCTGTTCTTCTCCGCCGGTTTCTTCCGTCCCGGTGCCATAGGGCAACGGCTGCGGTTCTGCTGCGCCCACCTGCGAGGGATGGTAAACATGTGGGTGTCTGAAAATGAGTTTGTCGGTAAGTTTGCTGCACACATCGGCAATGTCAAACTCACCCTTTTCGCTTCCAATCTTAGCATAGAAGCAGATGTGCAGCAACACATCACCCAACTCTTTGCAAATGTTCGGCTGGTCATCGTCCATAAGTGCGCCACACAGTTCGTAGGTCTCTTCTATCGTGTTAGACCTAAGACTTTCGTTAGTTTGTTTCTTGTCCCAGGGACATTTCTCACGCAGTGTATCGAGCACGTCAAGCAGACGGCCGAAAGCCGCCATCTTTTCTTCCTTTGTATGCATCATGGCCATAATTAGTAATGCAAAAGTAATCATTTAACATGGAAATTTCGTAATTTTGCAGCGTTTTTATGCAAATCCTAAATTGAAAATCATAGAGATGGAATTAGCAAGCAAGTACGACCCACAATCCGTGGAGTCGAAATGGTATCAGTATTGGCTTGACAATAATCTGTTCAAGAGCCAGCCGGACGGTCGTGAACCATACACTATCGTCATACCACCGCCAAATGTGACAGGCGTACTTCACATGGGACACATGCTCAACAACACTATTCAGGACATTCTGGTGCGCAGGGCACGTATGGAAGGCAAGAATGCTTGTTGGGTTCCGGGCACTGACCACGCATCAATAGCCACAGAGGCAAAGGTCGTGAACAGACTTGCACAACAAGGGATAAAGAAGACTGACCTCACCCGCGAGGACTTCCTGAAGCACGCATGGGACTGGACCAACGAGCACGGAGGCATAATACTCAAGCAGCTGCGCAAGCTTGGTGCAAGCTGCGACTGGGAGCGCACGGCGTTCACAATGGACGAGACACGGTCGAAAGGTGTGATAAAGGTATTTTGCGACTTATATCGCAAGGGACTCATCTACCGTGGCGCACGCATGGTGAACTGGGACCCCAAAGCCCAAACGGCTCTCTCCGACGAGGAGGTGATATACAAGGAGGAGCACTCCAAGCTCTACTATCTGCGCTACATGGTTGTGGGCGAACCGGGCAAATATGCCGTGGTGGCCACAACGCGCCCTGAGACCATCATGGGTGACACGGCCATGTGCATCAACCCCAACGACCCGAAGAACCAATGGCTCAAGGGTAAGCGCGTGATAGTGCCTTTGGTGGGACGTGAGATACCTGTCATCGAGGACGACTACGTTGACATAGAGTTTGGAACGGGTTGTCTGAAAGTGACTCCGGCGCACGACATCAACGACCATGCTCTCGGCTTGAAGCACCATCTCGAAACGATAGACATTTTCAACGACAACGGCACCATAAGCGAGGCTGCCGGGCTTTATGTGGGCATGGACCGCATGGACGTGAGAAAGCAGATAGAAACCGATCTGAAAGAGGCGGGACTGATGGAAAAGGTGGAAGACTACGACAACAAAGTTGGCTTCTCCGAGCGCACCAACGTGCCCATTGAGCCAAAGCTCTCCACGCAATGGTTCCTCTCAATGCAGCACTTTGCCGACTTGGCTCTACAGCCCGTCATGGACGATGAGATCATGTTCTACCCACAGAAGTACAAGAACACCTATCGCCACTGGCTGGAGAACATAAAGGACTGGTGCATCAGCCGCCAACTGTGGTGGGGCCACCGCATTCCAGCCTACTACTTCACCACGGCCGACGGCAAGAGGTCGTTTGTTGTGGCGGAGACTTCCGCTGAGGCTTTGGCCGAGGCACAGAAGCAGAACGCCGCGCTTACGGCCGACGACTTGGAGCAAGACAGCGACTGTCTCGACACTTGGTTCTCGTCATGGCTTTGGCCCATATCCGTTTTCGACGGCATAAACAATCCCGACAACGAAGAGATAAAGTACTATTACCCCACAAGCGACCTCGTGACAGGTCCCGACATCATCTTCTTCTGGGTGGCGCGCATGATTATGTCAGGCTACGAATATCGCGGCGCCATGCCGTTCAAACACGTTTACTTCACAGGCATCGTGCGCGACAAGCTCGGCCGCAAGATGTCGAAGAGCCTCGGCAACTCGCCCGACCCGCTCATGCTCATCGACAAGTACGGAGCCGACGGAGTGAGGATGGGCATGATGCTTTCGGCCCCAGCCGGAAACGACATTCTGTTCGACGAGAGCCTGTGCGAGCAAGGACGCAATTTCAACAACAAGATATGGAACGCCTTCCGTCTGGTTAAGGGATGGCAGACCACAGACGCACCGCAACCCGAGACCAACGCCATTGCTACGCGATGGTTTGAGGCCAAGCTCAAGCAGACAAATGCCGATGTAAACGAGATGTTCCGCAAATACCGCTTATCGGAAGTCCTGATGGCCGTCTATAAGCTCTTCTGGGACGAGTTCTCAAGTTGGTATCTGGAAATGGTCAAGCCTGCCTACGGCCAGCCGATAGACACGACAACCTACGAGGCTACGCTCCGGTTCTTCGAAACGATGCTCAAGATACTCCACCCGTTCATGCCATTCATCACCGAAGAGTTGTGGCAACACATCTATGACCGCAAGGACGGCGAGTCGATAATGCGCGACAAACTGGAGGTAAGCGAGCCGTCGGCCGACGACGCAAGACTTACAGGTGACATAGAGAACGTCAAGGCGATTGTGGCCGGCGTGCGCACCATACGCAACCAAAAGAACATTGCCAACAAGGAGACGCTAGAGTTGCAGGCCGTTGGAGCCAACAACTACGTAGCTTATGATTGCATCATCGTGAAGATGGGCAACGTGGGCGAGGTGAAGACCGTAAAGGAGAAGGACACCACTGCAGCCTCATTTATGGTTGGAACCGACGAGTTTGCCGTTCCGCTCGGCAACATGATTGACGTTGAAGCCGAGATTGCCAAGCAGGAAGCACAGCTCAAGCACCTTGAGGGATTCCTTTGGGGCATACAAAAGAAACTCTCCAACGAGAAGTTCGTGGCTCATGCGCCTGAGGCAGTGGTAGCCATGGAGCGCAAGAAGCAGAGCGACAGTGAGGAGAAGATTGCCGCACTCAAGGAGTCGATAGCCGCACTGAAGGGCAAATAATATTGTACTAAAGCAAAAAACAAAGCTATTGTTCCATCATTATTCGTACCTTTGCAGCCGAAAAGGAAAGGCCTTGCTGAAAAGGCGGGCCTGACGAAGCAACGAAATAAGAATAGATAGTTTTAGTTAGTAATAGTTTTGGTTAGTAATTTTTATGGTAAAATATAACGGGGCTGTGAAGTTCCGTTATTTTTTGTCTTATGGGGGAACGACAGCTCCGTCATTTTGCATCGACAGGAAGAATGAGTCAAATGTTCTTGCAGCCCCCTACTTACAAAATGAGGGCGCATCAGAACTCTGATGCACCCTCGTCACTAACCTACTAACTAACCAAATTAATATATCTCTGAAAGCAAATCTTTTCTGTGTTTCTTGGTGACAGTCTTGCCCTTCACTTCAAACTCACCCATGAGTCTAAGGTCGTTGGACGCTGCCCCGACCTTGATTTGATACTTGCCTGGGGCTATGTTCCAAACCTTGTTCTTGTAGAACGCCAGCTCATCCATGAAGATTTTGCACTGAATGGTCTTGGTCTCATTGGGCTTGAGCGTCACGCGTGTAAAGCCCTTCAACTGTATGGGCTTTAGCTCTGCGTTATCAACAGGTGACAGATAGACCTGTGCTATCTCCGTGCCCTCGCGCTTGCCTATGTTTTGAAGGGTGAAAGAGAACTGTATGGCAGCATCCTTAGTGGACACCGTAGGAGTGGTTATCTTCAAGCCGTCATACTTATATTTTGTGTACGACAAACCATAGCCGAAAGGATAGGCCACCAGTGAGTCTTGCGAACCATAGTTGTAGCATATGGGCTGCTCTGTCTCCACTGTGGGAAAACTTATGGACAACTTACCAGAGGGGCTGGCCTTGCCATACAGAATGTCGGCAATGGCGTTTCCACCCTCTTCGCCAGGATACCAAGCCTGCATGATTGCTGCGCAGCCTGGCGCGATGTCGTTGATAACCATCGGTCGTCCACCAAACATAATCAGCACTACAGGCTTACCTGTGGCTATAAGAGCCTTTACAAACTTCTCTTGCTCTCCAGGCAGTTTGATGTTTTTCCTCAAGCGAGCCTCGCCACAAAGAGCCGGATTCTCACCCATAGCAGCCACGATGACATCGCTCTTTGCAGCCATGCTCACGGCAGCGTCCCAGTTGGTGCTGTCGGCCGACTCCACCATCATAGCTGTTAGGCGAGAGGTGCGTGGGTCAACATCGCCCGACGACTTGATTGTGGCCTCACCAGGCAAAGACCACTCACATCCACGCTGATAGCTTATGGTAGTGCCTTGCGGCTTGTTGTTCTTCATGCCGTCAAGCAGAGTCACCATATTGGGGTTCTTTCCGTCCTGCTTCTTGCCATGCCAAAAGGCCATCATCGAGGGATAGGCGTAGTCGCCCACAAGACTCCAAAACGAATTGGCGTTAGGACCTACAACGGCAATGTCTATACCCTCGGGCAGGGGAAGCAAGAGGTTGTTCTTCAGAAGCACCACCGACTCGCTGGCCGACTGATAAGCCACACGACGCGACTCTGCATCGTCAAGGGTGATGTGGCCAGTGTCGTAGAGCTTTACATTGTCGCCAATCATGCCAAGTCGAACCTTGAGGGTCAATGCGCGCTTCACTGCCTCTTCCACACGTTTCTCCTTCACGAGTCCTTTCTTCATGGCCTCAAGGAGATACAGATAGCACTTGCCGTTACTGAACTCAAGGTCGTTGCCGGCGTTGATGGCCTTCACTCCACTCATGAGGTCTTTCTCGTGCTGGTCACCGTCGCGGTGCACACGTCCCACAGCGCCATAGTCGCTCACGGTTATGCCGTCAAAGCCAGTACGTCCACGCAGATAGTCGTTGAAGATGGCACTGCTGGCCACCACGGGAGTCTTGCCAAGGCTGTGATAGCCCGTCATCACCACCTTGTGGTTGGCCAAGCGTCCTATGGCCTCATGAGGAAATAGTATCTCCTCGGTCACCTCCTTATCGCAGAGCTCAAGTCCACCGCCGTAGCCCAAGAAGTGCTTGCTGCAGGCTGCCACGCCCTTGGTCATGTCGAAGCCTTGCAGTCCGCGCACAAACCCCACGCCCATGCAACCTGAGAGGTATCCGTCCTCACCATAGCCCTCTTCAAGTCGGTTGAAGGTGGCGGTGCGAATGACATCGACCATGGGCGAAAGAGCCATCGTCGAACCAATCTTGCGCATCTGGTTGCGGGTGACGAGCGACTTCTCCTCCATCAATGGCATGTCCCAACTGCAAGCCATACCAATCTGCTGAGGAAACACGGTGGCTCCCTTGGCTGCGAAGCCCTCAATGGCCTCTTCATGGCAGATGGCGGGCAGGCCCGACTTGGTGTTGGCCTTGAGCCAAGCCTGAAGGTCGGCCACGAAGTCACGAAGCTTGTCAGGCTCGTTATCCAATGCACAGGCGAACTGGCAAACGTGACCTATGCCGTAGGGTATCACCTCCTTGCATTTATCTGGCGACAGTTTTCCTTTCTTGTCGGTCAGTCTTCCTGGAGTCACACCATAAAGCTGTGCTATGCGCTCCTCCCAACCCATCTTGTTGTAGAGCTTGTTCACAATCTCCATGGTCTGCTTGTCCTGGAAAGGTTGATAAACATATCCGTCAGCCAAAGGCTGGGCCGTGATGTGGGTTGGGACAAGAAGTCCCAACCCGATAGTTATTGCTATTGCAACTTTAGATTTCATCATACACTATTTATCGATTGCGCATTTGCTTAATACCAACGTGGGTCGCCGGCTTTCTCCATACCTCCATAGCTTACGCCACTCTTGAGGTGGAAGTCACCCTCTGCGGGATTAGCGAAGAAGTCTTCGGAAGAGAGCGGTACCACTTCAATGTTGTTGTAAGGCTTCTTCGAATCGGTCTGCATGTCGTTGGTCATGTAGCAAGAGTTGAAGTCAAGGATGTCGTAGCTCTTCTCGCTGCAGTCGAAATTCTTTCCGTTGTTGGCTCCTGCAAAGATAGTGTTGGTGACAGACACCGACGCTGGATTTGCATTGAAGCGGAAGAGGCCCTTTCCACCGCAGGTGGTGTAGAACGTGCAACCGTCGATGACGATGGACTGCCAACCGCCCTTGATTTGGAATATCCAGTCACTTCCCATGTTTACCAACGTAGAGTTGGTTATGGAGAAGAGAGCTATGTTCTTCTGGTCGGCCTTTGGAGTGTTGATGACTCCGTAACCATTATTGGCAATGTCCTCAAGGATACAATTGTTTATCTTTATCTTCTCAATCTCAAGGTTAGAGGTGTTGAAGCGCACCAAGCAACGG
>CAVHDN010000062.1:0-9293 GCA_963634315.1 Flexilinea sp.
CCTACTAGCAAGCCCGGTGACTGCGCAGTGTAGTAGGTGCAGATTTCCGAGCTGCTCCTACTACTCCCCAAGGTCGCACTTCGGAGAAGCGCTCCTACTACTCCCAAGGTCGCATTTCGGCGAAATGCTCCTACTACCGGCAGGAACTCCGCATTAAAACAGCTTGCACAAGACCCCAAAGAATTGTCCTTAGAGCGACACCGCAATTAAGCTCCGGCATCGTCTAAGGACAGAATTGTTATCTTGAAAACTTCTTTTTATGACTAAACCCTCTGTGGGCGTGGAGCTTATCGCCGACCGCCGAACGACCCTCCGCGAGAGGCTCCGCCTCCGCTTGTGCCACCGCTGCTGCGTGAGGGAGCTACACTGCTGCGAGCCGGTGAAGAGCTGCTGCGCGAAGAGCTGAAGCTGCCGCTGCGCTGACCGCCGAACAAGCCTCCCGACTGCGAGCGAACTGTAGTGCCGCTGCTGCGCGACGGAGTTGCTGTGGTTGCGCGCTGTCCGGCAAAGGTGCCAGCCGACCGTGTTGTGGAGCTTGAAGTTCTCGGCACTGTGCTTGTTCTCGTGCTTGTTCTCGACGAGGAGAACGTGCCGCTCGTGCCTGTAGCGCTGTTGCGCATGGTTCCTGCTCTTCTTGCTGAAGTTGACATGTTTGTTGAAGCATTGCCCGTAGAGCGCGACGAGGAGAACGTGCCGCCAGTGCGTCCGCTGCCGTAGGTCGAGGAGTTGCCCGAGCGTGCTCTGCCAAACGACGAAGAACCGCTGCCTGTGGAGCTGTTGCGATTGGCCGTCACCCTGGTAGAGCTGCTGCGCCCGTCAGTGCGTGCGCCCTTGAAGTCGCCACGGTCAAAGCGGTCGCGCATGCCTATCTGGTTGTCAGAGCGGCGGAAGTTGTCTGAGCGGCCGTGATAGTAGCTGTGGCCGCCATTGGAGTGCCAGCTGTGGCCGCCACGATAGGAGGCATAGCCGCCAGGACGGTCGAAGTAGAAGAAGGTGCGGCGCGGATAGCGGGCATAAACGCCGAAGTGCCAGTAGCCTCCGTCCCAGTATAGCGGGCGGTAGAAGTAGGATGCGGCCCTGAAGGCGTTCCACTGCCAGTCGAGCAGAATGTAGCTCAGGTCGAGGTTGCGGCGGGTCCAATACACACTATATACATCGTCGACGCTGGTAACACCCATGAGATAGTCGAGGTTTATCTCGTAGGCAGCGTCATACTGCTCCTGCGTGAGGTTGAGTTCGTAGGCCATCTTGTCGGTGAGGAAGAGGGCCTCTCTCTGAGCCTGCGTGTAGCTCATTGCGTTTGCCTGCACTGCCATCATAAGCGTTGCGACAATGGTCATCATCATTCGTTTCATATCGTTTCTCTTATTAAGTGTTGAACTTCTTTTTTGCTTATCTCTGCTGCAAAGTAACGAAAAAGCCAGCTCGCGAGCAAAGGATTTTCCCTAAAACGCAGTGGGAAAATCCCTATTGTTGCCGTGCGCCCGCGCGCAAAAAGGAGAAGGAAACGGTGGGCAAACCAATATATTTCTGTAATTTTGCACTACAAATGAGAAAACTTTTATGCATAATAATAGCCGTTGCGGCACTCGCCGCCTGCGGACAATCGGAAGAAGAGCGCAAACGGCTGTCGCGCGAGGAGCGCATAAGACTGCAAAGGGAAGACTCGGCGGCCTTTAAGGTGGCCGTCATGCCCACGCTCGACTGTCTGCCTCTGTATGTGGCCCGCCAGCACCACCTGTTCGACTCGTTGGGGGCCGATGTGCGCCTGCGCCGCTTCACGGCACAGATGGATTGCGACACAGCCCTCGCCGGAGGCAGTGTGGAGGCGGCAGTGACCGACCTCGTGAGGGCGCAGCGGCTCATGGACGGCGGCACTCCGCTCACATATGTCACATCAACCAATGCCTATTGGCTTCTCATTGCCAACAGAAACTCCCGCATCCGCGAGCCGAAGCAGCTCTACGACAAGATGCTCGCAGGCACGCGCTATTCGGCCACCGACCTGTTGGGCGACAACGTGGTGAGCGGCGCGAAGATAAAGGACGAGCGGGTGTTTCGGGTGCAGATAAACGATGTGACGGTGCGGCTCGACATGCTGCGCAACAATGAGATGGACGCCATGTTCCTGACCGAACCGCAAGCCACCGCCGCTCTTCTGCTGAAGCACAACGCCATAGCCGACTCGAGGCGGATGGACATGAGACTGGGGGCTTTTGCGGCGCGGGGCGACCGCATGGCCGACGCTGACCGCAAGCGGCAGCTGGAGGTGCTGAAGCGGGCCTACAACATGGCTTGCGACTCCATCAACAGGTATGGGGTGGCCCATTACCGCCATTTGGTGGGCGAGTATTGCGGCATCGACGCTGCAGTGGCCGACTCCATAGGCTCACGGCTGAAGTTCGCGCACATCGAGCCTCCTCGCGACAAGGACATAGAGACTGCAAAGATGTGGCTTAAGGTGGGTTCTATAAATTCCCACCTTAAAACGAGAAAAGCACCGGCCAATGGAAACAAATGAGGAATTGCGCAGCGTGGAAAGCGCCCTGCGGCAGCGCGAGTTGAGACGCGCCATGGATGCTATGGAGACTTTCGGGTGCAAATATCCGGAACGCGGAATAGCTGAAAAGCTCGCCATGGTGAGAAACGACTATGCGCTCATGGCCAACTATTGGCGCCGTGGCATGAAGGACGAGCACATGGACAAGATATACGACGGTCTGTTGCGCCGCATGTATCGTCTGACGGCCGATGTGTCGTTGGCACACGCTCTCACGCTCAACGCCTTTGCCGCCGCGGCTCACGACAGGTCGCACAGGGTGTTCGACGCAGAAACACTAGCCGAAAGCCTTCGCGGCCGACTGGAGGGCTTTGTATCCGACACGGCCCTGCTCGACCTGGAGCCTGAACACACGCGGAAAGCAAAGCTCGCTGAGCTTTATGCCCGCAGGCAACAATATATAAACGACGCTTTCGACTATATCTGGACCTCCGGACAATGGAGCGACGGTCTGCGCCAGTCGCTCACCGAGACCATCCTCTCACCCACTGTCGATGCCGTGGAACAGATGTTGCTCGTGTCGGCAGTGACGCTTGGGCTGCTCAACCAGTTCGACATAAACAAGCTGCGCTTGCTTGTCGACGTCTATCGCGGCAGTGCCGACACGGCAGTCGGCCAACGCGCCCTCGTGGGCTTTGCTCTCGCCATGGGCCACGACGGCTGCGGCCTGTTCACCGAGGTGCACGGCTTGCTCGACGAGCTGCTGCTTGACCCGAAGGCGCAAAGCGAAATGGCCGGACTGCAGATGCAACTGATTTACTGTGTCAACGCCGAACGCGACACTCAGACCATACAGCACGACATCATGCCCGACCTGCTGCGCCACAACAATCTGCACATAACGCCACGGGGAATAGAAGAAAGGGAGGAAAACTCCATGAGCGACATTTTCGACCCTGAGGCTTTTGAAAAGGAAATGGAACAGGTGGAGACGAGCTTCAGCAAGATGTCAGAGATGCAGAAGGCTGGGTCAGACGTCTATTTCGGCGGCTTTTCGCAGATGAAGAGGTTCCCGTTCTTCGACCAGACGTCCAATTGGTTTGTACCTTTCTATTGGGAGCATCCTGTCATAAGTGCGGCTTGCAGCGCTTCAGACTACAGAGACTTCATGCACGATGCGATTGACGGTATGCCTTTCTGCGACAGCGACAAATACTCGTTTGTGCTGGCTTTCCAACAGGTGTTCGACAGAATACCGTCGAGCCTTCGCGAAATGTTGGGAAAGGGAGGCCCTATAGGCTTGGAGCTCGGCGCATCCAACAACAATTCTCCAGCATACATTCGCCGCAAGTACCTGCAGGACTTGTACCGCTTCTTCCGTTTGTTCCCCTCACGGAGCTTCTTCTTCAATCCTTTCGACCGCATAGGCTCCCATGCTCCCTGCTATGTGTTTTTCGCCAACAGCTTGTTGCGGGGCACTGTGGTGGAGCAGAAATTCAACGAGATAGCGGCCTTTATGGTCAAGCGCGGGATGTTTGACGAAGCCACCGCGGTGATTTCCAACTATGGCGACGGGGCCAAAGACTATCCTTACTACATGTTGTGCGGCAATCTGCTGCTGCACGACAAGACTCATGTGGCGGGCATGACAGCCAAGGAGAGCTTTGCAAGGGCTTTGGAACTCAGGCCAGGCGACATCAAGGCACAAGCTGGATATGCGCGAGCCTTGTTCTACGAAGGGGCGCACGCTGATGCCGCCACGGCTTACTCGCAGCTTGTGGAAGCTGAGCCCGACAACAGAAACTACGCCTTGGCTTATTGCGTGTGCCTCACCAATACAGAAAGATATGACGAGGCGTTGGCCTTGCTCTACAAGCTCGACTATGAGCACCACGGCGACGATGACATCAGCCGTGTGATGGCGCGCGCCTTGACGGGCAAGGGCAGCTACACACAAGCGTTGGACATATACGAGCGCCTCGCAAGGGAGGGCAACGAGGAGGAAGACCTCGTGAACCATGGCTATTGTCAATGGTTCATGGGCAACGTGGAAGCTGCGGCGGCGCTATTCGCCAACTATCTGAAGTCGCGCCACCAGCAGGTTGGCATGGCGGAAGCGGAGGAATATAGCATCAAGGAAATAATCAATCCGGAGCGCAGCTTCATAATGAGCCACGGCATAAGTGGGGTTGAAATTCACCTGATGGTAGATGAGATATGCGCCGCTGCCTTGCGGTAGAGGAAGGTGGAAGCGAGCGGCAGGCCAACGCCAACAATGGTGTACAAAATCCAAAAGCCATCGGTGCTCTCGTTGACATGCACCACAAGGTGGCTGCCTATTTGCAAATAGTCAAGTCCATAGCACCACACTTTCAGGAGACTTACTATCTTGAACGACAGTATGTGAAACACTAATATGCACAGAGTGTTGTTGCCGCAATAAACCAGGAAGCGCTTCACAATGCACTCTTTTTTGTCTATCCAAAGACTGACATTATAGACCATCAGCGTTCCGCACAAGGCTGGAATGGGCAGTTTGAGAAAGTTCACTAGGGTTGTGCGCCACTCCATGCAGGCGCTTGCATAGAGCGAGAAGAGCAGAGTGACGGCGAAAAGCAGGGCGGTGGTCCACCATGTGGCCTTGTACTCTTCCTTGTAACGGCTGAAAAGGAAGCCACAGCCAAAGAAGAAGGTCCCCATTATGTCGCGGTAGCCGCCTTGCACAAGGGTGCTTATGCGCAGTCCCTCGCTTGTTTGCCATGCGGCAAGAAGCAGGGTTGTAATGCAGATGAGCACGGCCACGGCTTTTGTCCTTACACTTTGACTGAGAGGATGACGATCGTCACCTTCGCTTGATTTGCCGCAGAGGCTTAACAAGCGGTTGAACAACTTGAACAGCACAAGATACAGAAGCGAAGCTACGAGCAGCGCGCGGAAGAACCAGAATGCTCCGGCTATGAACTCGTCATAGCTGCCCATGCTCGTCACTATGTTCCAAAGTCTTTGCTGCATGATGTGCCACGTGTAGGGATGGGTCACACCGCCAGCAGAGTTGCCATATTGCTCGTTGAGTATGCCGAGCTTGAAGAACAGATTGTGCAAGAGGAGGAAAAGCACCGACCACTTGACAAAGGGCAGGTACAGGCCCTTTAACCGCCGTTTCACGAATGTGGCCTCGTCGTTCAGATATTTTGTGGAGAAGAAGAAACCGGCGGTGCAGAAGAACAGAGGCATATGAAACTCATAGAAGAACGAGTTCAAACGCCCTGGGCAACTGGCGTGCCCCATCACCATCAATATTATGGCAATGCCTTTGCAAATGGAAATGGCAGTGTTGCGTTGCATGGCAAGCTATATTACAAGGAAAGAAGAATGGCAGTCGTTTCTTTTGAACATTACTATAGGAATGGTGACAGCAGATGGGCGAACCATCCCACAAACTTCTTCCATGGCGAGCGCATCTCGTTCCACGTCTTCTGGGTGAGATAAACGCTCTCTTGCTTGTCACGGTCAAACATGTTGTCCAGCTGCCTCGTGGTTGGCTTGTCTATTATGACGGCATTCTCCTCGTAGTCAAAGCGCAGGCTGCGCGAATTGAGGTTGGTACTGCCTACGGTGCAGAACTTGCCGTCAACCATTATAATCTTGGAGTGGTGAAAGCCGGGCTGGTAGAGCCAGATGTGCGCGCCTTTCTTCATCAGTTTGTGGACATTATAGAACACGCAGTCGGGCGTTAGCGGTATGTCGCTGTGGGCCGACACCATTATCTCCACCTTGACACCACGGTCGATGGCCCGCTTGATGGCCTTTTTCAGTTTGTGGCTAAGCGTGAGATACGGATTTATCAACTTGATGGAGTCCTGGGCGCTGTTTATGGCCTCAAGGTAGAATGTGCGCATTATGGCGCTCGACTTGCGCGGCTCACGGTTTATGATGCCCACTTTCTTCCGTCCGGCTGTCGAGGTGGTGTCGGGCTTAAGGCCGGCCATCACAACGGGACTGTAGGCTCTGAAGTATTCCGGCTTCCAAAGGTCCTCACCTGTCACCTTCTCCCACATTCTTGTGAATATCATCTGCAACTGGCTTACAGCTCCGCCCTCAATGCGACAATGCATGTCGCGCCACGTGCCCACTTGCTTCGTGCCGGTGATGTAGTAGTCGGCCACATTCATGCCGCCGGTATAGGCCACATTGCCGTCGATTACCACAATCTTCCGGTGGTCTCTCGTGAACACATGGTTGACCCACGGAAATCTTATCGGGTCGAACTCATATATGCGGATGCCCTGTTCGCGCAACTGCTCAAGGTGCTTCTTGCGCAGCGGACGGTTGTTGGAGCTGTTGCCGAAGCCATCGAAAAGAGCCCTTACCTCCACGCCTTCCTTCGCCTTCACGGCAAGCAGGTCGAAGAGTTCTGAGGCTATCGAATCGGCTCTGAAGTTGAAATATTCAAGATGTATGCTGCTTTTGGCCTGACGTATGGCCTCAAACATGTCGTCAAACTTCTCCTGTCCACTCATAAGGAGTGTGACACTGTTGTTGGATGTGAACTCCACGCCTGACTTCTCAAGCGTTGACACAATGGCGGAGTCGCTTGTCAGGGCTTTCGCCATGGTGGCCCACGACAGCATGGCAATGACAAAAAGTAACTTTCTCATCAGTCTGTGCTACGGCCGCGACTTTTTTTAAATCATGCAAGAATAATGGTCAACCACGCCGAGCAGACAGCCTTCACCATCGACAACCAAGACTGAGTGAATTTTGTATTTGTTCATTATGTGCTGTATCTCGGTTATCTTCGTCTGTGGACTCACGGTCTTTGGCGACTTTGTCATGATGTCGGCCACTGTGCGGTCGAAGAACTTGGCCTGCCATTTCTCCATGGCACGGCGTATGTCTCCGTCGGTTATGAGCCCCACTATCTTGCCGTCGCTCTCCGCCACACCAAGCCCCAGCTTGCCTTTGCTCACCAGGATGATGGCTTCGCCAAGGTGCATGGCAGGTGTTATTATCGGCATATCGTCGGTGCGCATCACGTCTTGGGCCGTGGTGAGCAGTCGCTTGCCCAGCTCACCGCCGGGATGAAACTGTGCGAAATCTTTTGGCTGGAAGTGGCGCACCTGCATCAGGGCCACTGCCAAGGCGTCGCCCATGGCCAGCGTGGCCGTGGTGCTGCTTGTGGGCGCAAGGTTCAGCGGACAAGCTTCCTTCTTCACGCTCACGTTCAGGTGACAAGTAGAGTATTTTGCCAAGAGCGACTTCGGATTGCCGCTTATGCCTATGATGGGCACTTCCATATGCAACAGCATCGGCACAAAGCGCAGCAACTCATCGGTCTGCCCGGAATTGGATATGGCGAGGCAAACATCCTCCTTGGTCATCACCCCGAGGTCGCCGTGATAGACATCGAGCGGGTTAATGAAGAATGAGGGCGTGCCTGTGCTCGACAGCGTGGCGGCAATCTTCGCCCCTATGTGCCCGCTCTTGCCCACACCTGTCACTATCACCTTGCCGTGGCAATGGTACATCAGGTCCACGGCCTGTTCAAAACTTGTGTCTATCTGCGGTATCAAGTCGAGCAAAGCTTGTGCTTCGTCCTTGATGCACCTTATTGCGTAGTCCCTTACTGTCATGGTTGCTTGTTTCTTTGCTTTGTTTATTTGTCGGCTATGATTTGTCTCACTAGCCCCTCAAGCTTGCATAGTTCCAGCATGTTGGCTGCATCGCTCAGGCCGAGGTCGGGCTGCGGATGAACCTCGAAGAACCATCCCGTTGCGCCAAAAGCCTTTGCAGCCAAAGCCATCTGCGGCACGAAGCGTCGGTCGCCTCCCGTCTTGCCGTCGGCACCTCCAGGCCGCTGCACGCTATGGGTACAGTCCATGATTACCGTTGGCACAATGTCAAGCATGTCTGGAATGTTGCGGAAATCCACCACGAGATTGTTGTAGCCAAACGTGTTGCCACGCTCCGTGAGCCACACTTCCTTCGCACCTGAGTCCTTGGCTTTCTCCACAGGATAGCGCATGTCCTTTCCACTGAGAAACTGCGCCTTCTTTATGTTCACAGTCTTGCCTGTCTTGGCCGCCGCCACGAGCAAGTCGGTCTGTCGGCACAGAAAAGCTGGTATCTGCACCACATCAACCACCTCGCCCACAGGCTTGGCCTGCCAGCTCTCGTGTATGTCGGTGAGCAGCCGCAAACCGTATTTCGCCTTGACATCGGCCAACATCTGCAGTCCCTTGTCCAAGCCTGGGCCTCTGAAGGAAGAGATGGAAGTGCGATTGGCCTTGTCGAACGATGCTTTGAAGATGATGTCGGTACCTAAGTTTGCATTTATCCTTACCAATTCCTTGGCCACAGTGTCAAGGAGCTCTGGCGATTCTATCACGCAAGGACCTGCTATAATTGTTGCTTTCATATCAAACGGTACATCTTTATGGATTGCAAAGGTATTAAAAAAAGACGTAAGACAAAGGCTTTTGCTCGTTAAAAGCCTGTTGGGGCACACCGCAGACTACATTTCCACATGATGTTTGTGTATTATCAAGGTAGGGTCTAAAAAAAACGTAACTACTCACTTCCTATAACGACAAAAACAGCGGCTCCATTTGCTATAGGTGGCGACAATGAATGGCAACAATGAACAAACGCACAGTAAAGCGCAATATTTTTTACTCGCTATTTCTTGGCTATATATATCCGCATTGTCTGGAGTGTTCAAAAGCTCCGTTTTTGCCATAAAACTGTGGTTTCTTGCGGAGGAAACCGATGGTTTCCTCTCATGTTCAATTAG
>CAVHDN010000063.1:0-9261 GCA_963634315.1 Flexilinea sp.
GAATATGGAGGCCATGTTGCATTCCATATTAAAGGTTGAAAAGGAATACATAAGCCGCATGTCGCATTGTGAGCCTGGCTTGAAAGCAAAAGTGTACTTTAAGGATGTGAAGGACAAGTTTATTGCTTCCGTCAGCGACATCGTCGATCAAATGAACTATCTTAGTTAAACGCACATCAAACACGACATTAAATAATGTGGAAATCTTTCTGTATTTGGCTGTTATACCGGCGACTCGGGTGGACTAAAGAGGTAAGCGAGCTCCACCCGGACAAATACATAATATGCTTAGCTCCCCATACGAGCAACTGGGACTTTGTGCTTGGCCAACTCTACACAGGCGCAGAGGGGTTGACATGTAATTTTCTTATGAAGAAGGAATGGTTCTTTTGGCCGTTGAAAAGCCTCTTCACACGGTTAGGGGGCATACCGGTGTGGAGGTCGAAGCACACAAGTATGACCGACAATCTTGCCGAAACAGCAAAGCGAGCCAAGACCTTCCACTTGTGCATAACGCCCGAAGGCACACGTTCGTTGAATCCTGAGTGGAAAAAAGGGTTCTACTACATCGCACTAAAAGCAGGCTTGCCCATACTTCTTTATGGGGTTGACTACAAGAAAAAACGCATACAATGTACTAAAACCATAATGCCAAATGGGGACATTGACACCCAAATGCGTGAGATAAAACTGTATTTCAAGGATTTCCAAGGCAAAAAGCCTGAGAAATTCACCGTCGGCGAGTTGTAAATAATAGCCAGCTTAATGAATAGACTTCTATGCTTGGTTGCCACTGTGGTCATGTTAGCACAAGCAAATGCACAGTCACGTTTCCTGGAGCAAAAGACTGAAGCAAAGCTAAAGGAGTGTTTTGCCAAATACAAGCTGCATGGGCATGAGGCCGACCAAGCTACGAAAATGCTCGGATACAAACTTGACGACACAGAAAAGACACTTACTATAACCGTCGATGGTGGCTTTGCTGCGCAGGACTTTACGGAGAAGAGCACACAATACATTTATAAAAAGGTAAGGAAAGCATTGCCTAAGCCTTACAAAAACTACGAAATAAAAATAGTGGCCAACGGTATGGCCATAGAATACCTTGTGCCGGACGAAACGTCAAGCGCATCCAACAAGCCAAGGCTTTGGGGGGACATCGACTATAAAGGTGAACCGTGGGTTAAAAACGTTTCAGAACCATTGGCCATAACCCACGGACTACAAAACCGACACTTGTCTGTTTGGGCCAGTCATGGCCGCTATTACGACCGACAAAAAGGATGGAAGTGGCAACGCCCAAAACTTTTCTGCACCACAGAAGACCTGTTTACCCAAACGATTGTTGTGCCATACCTAATACCTATGCTGCAAAACGCAGGAGCCATAGTGTTCACTCCGCGTGAGAGGGATTGGCAAAAGAATGAGGTTGTTGTGGACAATGACAGCCGACAACTCGGCCCTCAATATATAGAAGTTGACGGTAAACATGCATGGCGCACCTCCGAAACAAGCGGATTTGCCTTTCACGACGGAACATACACAGACGGAGAGAACCCCTTTTCGGCTGGCACGGCACGTGTGGCACGCACAACAACAAGCAAAAGCAAGTACAGTTTGGTTTCATATCAGCCGCAGATACCAGCAGAGGGACGCTACGCAGTCTATGTCAGCTACCTGACTTTGCCCAACAGCATTGATGATGCAAAATACACAGTGTGGCACAAGGGTGAACAAACAGAGTTTCATGTCAACCAAAAGATGGGCGGGGGAACATGGGTTTACTTAGGCACCTTCGACTTCGATAAGGGATGCAACGAGTTCAACCGTGTTGTTGTGACTAACCAGAGCGGCAATAAAGGTGTTGTAACAACCGATGCCGTGCGGTTTGGAGGCGGTATGGGCAACATCGAGCGAGGCGGCTCGGTCAGTGGATTGCCCCGATGCCTTGAGGGAGCGCGCTACTATGCTCAATGGGCGGGCATGCCTTACTCCGTCTATAGTTCCAAAAATGGGACTGACGATTACGGAGACGACATAAACGTGAGGTCTCTTATGACCAACACTCTCGGCGGCGGCTCTTGCTACATGCCGTCAATTAATGGGCGCAAAGTGCCCATAGAACTTTCTTTGGCTGTGCACAGCGATGCTGGATATTCGTCGAACGGCACAGGTCTGATTGGTTCACTCGCAATATGTACCACTAACTTCAACGATGGGAAACTCAACGCAGGAATCTCAAGATTGGCCTCCCGTGATTTCGCAAGTGCTTTATTGGAGAACGTCACCAAAGACATTAGAAGCAAATATGGAATATGGAACAAACGCGACCTCTTGGACCGCAACTATTCCGAAACACGTTTGCCTGAGGTTCCGAGCGCGATCATAGAGACCATGTCGCACCAAAGCTTTCCCGACATGCGATATGGGCAAGACCCAAACTTTAAGTTCACACTCGCTCGTTCCATCTACAAAACAATATTGCGTTACGTTTGCGACCAGCACGGTAGGACGTGCATGGTCACCCCACTTCCACCAACGAATGTCCATGTGGAAATTTCCGACAAGGGGGAAGCGCAAATAGGATGGGAAAAGGTTGAAGACATGCAGGAACCTACCGCGAGTCCCACAGGCTACATTGTTTACACCCGATGCGGAACTGCCGGATACGACAATGGGAAGTATGTGCGTTCGGCCACAAGTATAAGCATGAAACTGGAACCCGGTGTGTTGTATAGCTTCCGTGTGGCGGCAGTCAACCGTGGTGGAAAGAGTTTTTTGTCAGAAGAGGTATGCGCCCTATACACACCTAATGCCAAGGCCAACATCCTTTTGGTTGACGGTTTCCATCGGCTCTCCTCACCAGCCATACGCGACAACTCCACAGAACAAGGCTTCGACATCGACGCCGACCCTGGCGTGAGCCTCGGCCCAACGTTTGGTTGGGCGGGCCGGCAGACAGTGTTCCAGCGTGACAGAATGGGCATAGAGGATGAAACTGGACTCGGATGGGGCAGTGATGAACTTACAGGAATGTTGGTGGCAGGCAACGACATGACTCATCTGCGCACCCATGCAGAAGCCATAGCCGCAGCTGGCGGCTACAACATCGCGAGTGCGTCGAGCCATGCTGTTGAGGCTGGCGAGGTTCTGCTTTCCAAGTACCAAATTGTTGACCTCGTCCTTGGGTTGGAGTGTGACGACGGTCACAGCCTGGTAAGCTACAAGACCTTTTCGCCCTCTATGCAAGACAAGCTGCAACAACACACGAGAAAGGGGCAAACATTACTTGTAAGCGGTGCAAACATGGGCAGTGATATGACCACCGATGCTGAACAGACTTTTCTCTCCAACGTATTGAAATGTCGTTGGAACGGAACCAACCAAGCCAACGATGGCAACGTGACAGGCATGGGAACGAGTCTGTCATTCTACAACACCGTGAACGAGGAACACTATGCAGCAACATCCCCCGACAACCTGCAGCCCGTGTCGCCCGCTTACGCCGCCATGCAATACTCCGACGGCCAATATGCCTGCATCGCCTACGATGGAGCCGACTATAAGTCAATTGCCATGGGAATACCCTTTGAGTGCATAAAGGACAAGGACAAACGCTCCGCAATCATGCATGGCTTTCTGGATTTCCTGCTGAAAGATAAACGATAAACAAATAAAAACTAATGTTATGTACAAGATTCAAGCAAACCAATCAGGCACTCGAAGCATAGAAGTGAACGAGAACCATCTGCAAACCATCAAAGACTACCATTTGTTCAGAAACCTTGTTGACAGCAACGGCTACATCGACGAGGCAGTGCTCGAGAAACTAAAACTCAACGTGCGCTCTCTTCTCGAATCGGAAGCCGGCAAGGACAAAGCCCTCCTTGACCTTTGTCTCGATGTGATATACCACCCCAACATGAAGGCTTTCGGACTTCAGCAACTGGTATTGCTGTTTGTTAATTGGGAAAATAGTACAAACGACAATAATGACGGAGAACAAACGGGAGTACAGGCTGACTGATTTTCTGCCGACAACAAAGAAGGAAACGGAACTGCGGGGATGGGATGAGCTGGACATAATCCTATTCTCCGCAGACGCTTATGTTGACCATCCGTCGTTTGGGGCGGCAGTCATTGGACGCTCCCTCGAAGCGGCGGGCTATCGTGTGGCCATTGTTCCACAGCCCGACTGGCACGGCGACTTCCGCGACTTCAAGAAGCTTGGGCGGCCAAAGCTCTTCTTCGGCATTGCGCCAGGCTGCATGGACTCCATGGTCAACAAGTACACAGCCAACAAAAGACTGCGGTCGGAAGATGCATACAGTCCTGACGGTAGGCACGACATGCGTCCGGAATATCCCACGATAGTCTATTCCCGAATATTGCGCGAGCTTTTCCCCGACGTGCCCATCGTTCTTGGCGGCATAGAGGCATCACTGCGCCGCTTGACCCACTACGACTATTGGCAAGACACTCTGCGCAAGTGCATCCTCTGCGACAGCAAAGCCGACATCATAATATATGGTATGGGTGAGAAACCCATCGTGGAACTTAGCAACCGCCTCGCCCAAGGTCAACCAATAAAGCAAATACGCGACATTCCGCAGACTGTCTATCTGTCGTCCGGAAGCGACATCCCAGGAGGCATCTCTGACGATGACATTGTCCTGCACAGCCACAACGAGTGTCTTAGAGACAAAAAAGCCGAAGCGGAAAACTTCCGCCACATAGAGGAAGAGTCGAATAAGATGCACGCCCAGCGCCTTTTGCAGGAAGTGGACGGACTGTATGCTGTGGTCAATCCTCCATACCCGCCCATGACAACCGCCGAACTTGACGCGTCGTTCGACCTGCCATACACCCGTTTGCCTCACCCTAAGTACAAGGGCAAGCGCATTCCGGCCTATGAGATGATAAAGCACTCGGTGAACATTCACCGTGGTTGCTTCGGCGGCTGCGCCTTTTGCACCATATCGGCTCACCAAGGCAAATTCATATCGTGCCGTTCGAAAGAGAGCATACTGCGCGAAGTGAAGCAAGTGACGCAAATGGACGACTTCAAGGGCTACCTCTCCGACTTGGGAGGCCCGTCGGCCAACATGTATGGCATGGAGGGACGCAACCGTGAACTCTGCGCCAAGTGTAAGAGACCCAGCTGCATCAGTCCGCGCATTTGCCCCAACCTCGACACCAACCACAGCAAACTGCTTGAGGTGTATCATGCCGTTGACTCCCTGCCCGCAATAAAGAAGAGCTTCATAGGAAGTGGCGTTCGCTACGACCTCTTGCTGTACAGGAGCAAGGACGAAGCGGCCAACAAGGCGGCCGCTGCCTATACCCGTGAACTCATTTGCCGCCACGTCAGCGGTCGTCTGAAGGTTGCTCCCGAGCATACGAGCGACAGTGTGCTCCGCCTCATGCGCAAACCTCCGTTCAGCCAGTTCCAAGAGTTCAAGCGCATATTCGACAGAATAAACAAAGAAGAAAACCTCCGACAGCAAATCATACCTTACTTCATAAGCAGCCACCCCGGTTGCCACGAGGCCGACATGGCCGAGCTCGCCGTGCTCACCAAGCGCATGGACTTCCACTTGGAGCAGGTGCAAGACTTCACCCCAACGCCAATGACGGTAAGCACCGAGACTTGGTACACAGGCTACGACCCATACACTCTTGAGCCGGTGTTCAGCGCCAAGTCGCCAAAGGAAAAGCTCGCCCAACGGCAGTTCTTCTTTTGGTACAAACCGGAGGAGCGCCGCAACATTGAACAGGCGCTGCGTCGCATAGGCCGCCCCGACCTCATTGGCGAGTTGTGCGGACGGTCGCAGGCAGGCTTCGGGCCACGGCAAGAGCATAGAAAGGAAACGAAAGGAAAACAGAAAGACAAGTATGGAGATAATAGAACAAAGCATAACGCCCAAAAGCCCGACGGCAAAGACCGAAGACGGAATAGTCGTAACCGATGACTTCGTGGCCGTGATAGACGGCAGCACAAGCAAGACCGCCACACGCATCTCCCGTTGGCGCAGCAACGGCCGCCACTGCATGAAGCTCATAGGCAAATACATCGGCTGTGCTCCTAAGGACATCTCGGTCAATGACTTCTGTCGCGGGGTGACCGACTATGTGCGCCAGCACTACAACAAACGACAGTTGGAGCGTCTGGCCGACCACCCCGAAGAAAGGCTTACTGCGAGTTGTGCCGTGTTCAGCAGACTTAGACGACAAGTGTGGCTCATTGGCGATTGTCAATGCCTCATTGGTGACCAACTATACGACAATCCAAAGCCAGCTGAACACCGCATTGCCGAGCAAAGGGCCAGTGCCGCGCGGGCACTCTTGGCCAACGGCGTGACAGAAGAGCAGCTGTTGCACGAAGACAAAGCTCGTGAGCAGATAATACCGAGTCTCATTGAGTCGATGAAAGGACAGAACAGAGACTACGCCGTGGTGGACGGTTTCAGCATTCCCATGGACAAAGTGCGCGTGGTGACGCTCGACTTCCAGCCTTGGACCATCGTGCTCGCCACCGACGGCTATCCGTTTCTCAAGTCAACCCTTGCCGAGTCGGAGGAGGCTCTCGCCCATCAGTTGGCCGACGACCCTCTCAGCATTAGCTCTTTTCTTGCCACCAAGGGCTGTATGGAAGGCAACAACTCGTTTGACGACCGAACCTACATACGGTTCAAGGTGTAAAAGATGCATGGTTCGGCCCGCGCCCATTCTCACTCCAGCTTACCAATCTCCGTGGCCACAGCCGCCACAGCCTTGCGCCAGTCGGTGTCGAGCGAGAAGCGCGTGAGGCAGTCGCCGTTGGCATAGTAGCCTAAGGTGAGCTCATGGTCAGTGTCGTTGAACAGAGGGTTGGATATTGACGCGTCTATGAACAGCCGCATCACCTTCACCTGCCGCACCTTGGGCATGGTGCTCATCTCCAGCATCTGCATCATATAGTAGCCTATGAAGTTGTTGAGCGCATAGGCTTGTTTGTCGAGAAAGGCTGTCGTGGAGTCGGGCATCTGCTCGCGCATCTTTATCAACATATAGTCCAAAGCATCCACCTTAAACTGGTTTATCTGCTTTGCCAAGTCGTTGGTGGCATTCTCCACGGCTGTTTGTGCCTTGCTCCTCACCTCGTTGTAAACCTCTTGCGCTTCGGCCATGCATGCCGTTCCTATGGTTAGCGCAAGGCATATAATCATTCTCTTCATCGGTTCTTTTTATGGTGTTCCCACATTATTCATATATACAGATGCCGCCTTATGCGTTCTTCTTGAGTTGCAGCGCGTGGTCGATGCACGCCGGCCACTCCTCGCGGTAGTGCGTAACCATTATCATGGTCTTGTTGGCCCTTTGGCAGAACGCCTCTATCACGTCCTTCACCAACCGTCGGTTCCTGTTGTCAAGCCCATGCAGAGGTTCGTCGAGTATCAGCAGCTCAGGGTCTTTCACGAAAGCCCTTGCCAGCAAAGCCAGTCTCTGCTCGCCGCTCGACAGTTTGAGAAACGGCCGCTCCTCAAGCCCCGCCAGTCCGAACACGTCCATCCACCACTTGCACACGCCATACTCCTCCGCCGTGGGTTTGGCGTAGAGCCCCATGGTGTCTTTCAGTCCGCTCGCCACCACCCTTATCGCAGGCAAATTCTTCTGATAGGCACGGTGCATCTCCGGCGACACGTAGCCTATGTGTTTCTTTATCTGCCAGATGGTCTCGCCGCTTCCGCGCTTGTTGCCAAACAAGACTATGTCGCAAGCATACGACTGCGGATTGTCGGCACACACGAGCGAGAGCAGTGTGCTCTTGCCCGCTCCGTTCTGTCCACTCAACGCCCAACGCTCGCCGTTGCGCACAGTCCAGTCCAACTCTTTCAGTATGGTGCGCTCGCCATATACTATCGACACCTTCGACATTCTCACCACCTCGTCGGCCTCATAGTCCTTGGTGGTGTGCGGCAGGTCTATTATGGCCTGTCGCTTGTGGTCGGGCAGCACATGTGGCGGAATGGGCTTCCGTGCTGCGAGATATTCGGCCCGTGTGGTTTTCGGATCCACCCTTTTGTTGTTCACCTCAACCACATGCGTTATGAACTCAGGCAAGTCGTCGCTCTTCGACAGCACAAGTATCAGCTGGAGCAACCCGTCGTTGGCCAGCGTCTGCAGCAGAGCCTTAAGCTGCGAGCGCGTCTGCTCGTCGAGTCCTATGAAGGGATTGTCCATTATGAGCACCCTTGGCGCGGCCATGAGAGCTTTGGCTATCTGAAACTTGCGCAGCTCACCGCTTGAGAGCAGAATGATGTACTTGTCGAGCAGACTCTCCATGCCAAAGAGCGTGTATAGGTGTTTGCGCAAGGTGCTGCGCTCCTCGGTGTCGTTGCCAGAGGCGGCATAAGCCTTGTCGAGCAACTGGCCCACGAGCGGTGTCTCCTCATCAATCTCCTGCTGGTTCCACCGCTGCTGCAGGAAGTAGGTGCCGTCGCTCGCCCCATAAGAGTCGCGAAAAGCTATGAGCTTGATGTTGTCGGCCACAAAGGGTTTTGCGTTTGGCCCGAAGTCATAGGCTATGGAGCCTTCGGCCAAAGGGTGCCGCCCTATGAGCATGTCGGTGAGCATGGTCTTGCCACCGCCGTTAGGTCCCACTATGGCCAACTGTTCGCCTTCGGCCAATTCAAAGTCGGCGGGTGCCGCCATGCGCCACTCGTCAAGGCGCGCCATGGCCCCTTTCATACTTATTATCTTCCGCATATCCTATCCTTGTTTTTGTTTACAAAGTCTTTCCACCCTCTGTAGTGAGTGTCCGTCACAGGGCGGTTCATCTGCAGGTAGTGGCAATAAGCCGCGCCCAAGGCATCGGTGGCGTCCATGAAGTCGCCCATGTCCTTGTCGGCAATCTTCAGCAAGCGCTGAAGCATGCCCGCCACCTGCTCCTTCGAAGCCTGTCCGTTGCCGGTTATGGCCATCTTTATTTTCATCGGGGCATACTCGTGTATGGACACCCCGTGGTGAATGGCGGCGGCGATGGCTGTGCCCTGCGCCCTCCCGAGCTTGAGCATCGACTGCACGTTCTTGCCGAAGAACGGTGCCTCAATGGCCATCTCGTCGGGCAGATAGGCGTCTATGATGCCCGTGACGCGCTCAAAGATGTGTCCGAGCTTAAGGTAAGCGTCTGAAAAACGGCGCAGGTCTATCACGCCCATGGTCATCATCTGTGCCTTAGAGTCCACCACCTTGAGCAGTCCGTAGCCCATGATGTTGGTC
>CAVHDN010000064.1:0-9185 GCA_963634315.1 Flexilinea sp.
CCTCCAAGACCTTGCGACAAAGCATGCCCTACTGCTTCGCTGAAACAAAATATCCAGGAGTGCCCGACATAAGGTTACACACCATAAGCCCACACCAGGAGTTGACCATAGGCGACATAACTGTAATGCCGTTGAGGGTGATGCACGGCAAGCTTCCCATACTTGGTTTCCGCATGGGGCGTTTCGCTTACATTACCGACATGAAGACCATG
Organism: Flexilinea sp.; assembly: GCA_963634315.1. Lineage (GTDB taxonomy): Bacteria > Bacteroidota > Bacteroidia > Bacteroidales > Bacteroidaceae > Prevotella. Next base: position 213 of record CAVHDN010000064.1, read on the forward strand.
GATAATAATGAGATGGAGCGTCTAACTGGAGTGGAAGTGCTCGCTGTAAACGCCCTGCGCTTCGACAAGCCGCACCATTCCCACCAACTTGTGGCTGATGCCGTGGCTTTCGCCCATAAAATAGGAGCCAGGCACACATTGTTCATACACGCCAACCATGACATCGGACTGCACGCCAGCATCCATGACCGACTTCCCGATGGGTTTGAAATGGCTTTCGACGGACAGATAATAGATGTATAAAAATTCCTGCAGAGTTTTCTTTCGACACAGCGAACATCCGCTAAAGCATATCAACAGACATGCTAAACCATATCAACAGACGTGCTAAAGCGTATCTGTACGTTTTACAAACTATATCTGCAAGCCTTTTCAAACCCATCGGGAGATGGTGGTATACACCATTTGTCCCACATTATATTATCAAACAAAGGTTACCTTATCACTACCTTGCGGTGGCCTATGATGTAGAGTCCTGGTGCGAGCGAGCTACTATCGCCATGCACCTCGCGGCCACTCATGTCGAATATACGGTGGTTCGTGGTTGCTTGGGGTGCAGTCTGAACGTCATCAATGCCCGTTATCACTTGGGCTAGGTCATAGGCACGGTTCTCCATGGTCTTGAGTCCTACTACCTCAATGTATGAAAGCGCACGGTCATAGACTGCCACATCGTCGAACGAGGCTTCGGCCGAGCCCCAGAATGAACCGTAACCAAGATAGAACTTCGAGCACTTGGCCATGTGGTCGAGTATATAATTATAGTCAAAGTCTTTCTTCACCGCAACACTGTCACTGCCAACAACGCCGTTATAGGTGTTGGTGCGCCGTTCCAACCCATCCACGTAGAACTTCACTCCCTGTGTGGCTTTGCGCGAGAACACCAGCGTGACAAGATGCCAAGCGTTGGCAGTGATGGCGTTTGTGGTCTCGGTGTTGGGATGGTTCACGTCGAGCCACACGTTATTGTTATTGTTGTAGCCAAGATAGAGATTGCCCGTAAGGTACAGTCGTGCAGAGTTGCTGTCATCATAGAACGCCACAAGACAGTCCCAAAGGTTGTCGTCGGCACGCTTTGTCCAAAACGACAGCGTTGCTCCGTCAGTCAGTGCAGAGCCATAAAGAGGGTTAGGCATGGCCACGTAACTCTCATTGCCAGACGCACCAAAATGGGTGTTCACTATGCCCAAGTGCAGATTGTCGGTGGCGAGTGATGGTGTGGCGTTGGTACCGCCCTTCAACAGTTGTGCACTCTCCGACGTGTTGAGTGCGTTGGCCAAAGTCACATCTTCAAAGTTGTAGAAGCAGCGCATGCCCGACGCCCATTCAGCCTCCGGCCGGCTGTCCATCCTTGCCGTAACGTTATAGGTCTCCGTCCAATACCAAATGCCTGCCGTAAGCTTCGCCGTAAGTTCCACTGGCGTGTCCTCGACAAGGCCTATGGGATTGAAGCGTCCAGTGCTTGATATCACCTCAGGCAACGAACTTGTCCACGCCAAGTCCACACCATCGATGCCGAGGCTCATGCCCATAAGGTCTATATTTGCCCCAACATAGCCACGGTCGCTCACCGGCACCTTTTGCTCGTTGATGTGCGTGGCCAGCTTATAGTCGTCACGCATCTTGTAAGCCCAAATGCACACGCCCTTCTTTGCGCAGCATGTTATGGCCACCGCATGACAGTTCTTGCCGTCCATCTGCTCGTCAACTACCACGCCCTTATAGGCTATGCCTCCAAGAGTGATGGTGATGTAGCTCGTGCCGGCTGTGGTGGTCCAATAGCCGGAGTAGGCACCGGTCACCTTGCCGTCGGCTGTGAGTGTAACGTCAACCGGCTCCACCACCTCACGATTTGCGTGGTCTATTCCATACTTATGCATGAGCAGTTTGTAGTTGCCGACGATTTCAGCATCGGTAAACGCAGGCTTGGACGCTATGTCAGAATCGGTGGTAAGTTCACCGTTATACTCGAATGGAGCGGCGCAAAGCCATCCGTCCTCATTGACCCAAACCTGGTGGACACGCACAAGATGTCCCTCACTGCCATCGTTGAAGCGGGTGTGATATACAAGATACGTGCGGCCGTCGTTTGCGGCTATTATGCTGTTGTGCCCCTGCGCCAGTTCGCCGTTTTCCATGAAGCCCCAGTTGTCATACGGGCCGAGTATCTTCTCACCGCGCGTGTCAGGGTTGCTTCCGTAGTTGTTTACCCACGATGTGTAGGTAGCTTGTCGGCCAAGCCCATCCTTGTAAGGTCCGTCAGGTTTCTCTGAACGGAACACGCGCATTTGGTAGCCCCCCGTTGACTCAAGTCCGCCATAGCTGAGGAATAGATAATAGTAATTGCCTATCTTCTCTATATATGAAGCCTCGCCCGACACACCATAGCCGCCGGCTATCTTCTTGCCGAAGTAAGGGTCGGAGGTAAGACTGCGTCCCTTGCTGTCGTAGTCGCTGGTGTAGGTGGTGTTGTAGTCGCGCAAACCAGTCTCACTGTCGAGCTTGAGCATCCATATTCCGCCGAACCACGAGCCATACGACATCCACAACTGTCCGTCGGCATCGTAGAACACACAGGGGTCAATCACGTTGGTCCAGTAGTTCGACCAACCTTTTGTACCAGTATTATAGCGCGTGGGGAGAGTGGTCTGCGTGCCGATTACCAATTCGAGGTCGGTCTTCTTCCATGACACTCGACTGTCTGTCGAAGAGCAGAAACCGCCAAACACCACAGGACCTTGATAGACATAGGTGCCGTCAATCTTGTCGGAAGTGAGCAGCACTATCACGCTATTGTAGGTAGGACCGTTAACGCTCATGTACATGCACCACTTCTTCATCTTCTCGTTGTAGATTACATCAGGCGCCCAGAGGTTGCCGTCTATGCTGTATGTGCCGCCATATGCCCCAGCCCAGCCATTGGCATCGAACGGTCCGAACGTCACATCCTTGCCGGCAATGTTCAGCGTAGTCACTTGGTTGCGGGTGAAAGCTTCTGCGTTGCTCACGTTGGAAGTGCTCACTGTACCGTCTTCCTGCACTGCGCCCCATGGTGCACGGAACGTGGTCCAGTTCTGCAAGTCGGTGGTATAGGCTTGCGCCAAATGGCTACCGAAGATATAGTAGCGGCCACTGCCCAGCTCCCACACAACCGACGGGTCATGGCACGAAACCACCTGTTTCGTCACCTGCTTATAATAGGTCTTGGCTTGTTGGGTTGTCATTTGGTTGTCCTGCGCACGCATTTCAGCAAAGGTGAAAGCGATGAGGCAAAAGAGATATAATGCTTTCTGCATGATTGTGTTAGTTTTGGGTTGTAAAGTTAGTCGTTAATTTCGCCATCAGCCTGCCTATATTGGCCGAACGGCACCGCAAAAGTAGGCTTTTTAGCGCAAATAGACAAGAAAAGCAGCGATATTCGTGCCGAAATCTACACCTTAGTAATATATATAACAACCGAAGGGGGCGCACCGCCGTGGCACGTCCCCTTCACTTATAGTTATGCTAAACTCTGTCGTCAGACTATTCTTTTAATAAGCGAAGAGAGGATAGTCCTTCATGGTCTCGTTCACCTTTGAACGCACACGTGCTATCACTTCCTCATTCTCCGGGTCCTTGAGCACCTCCTCAATGAGTCCGGCTATCATCACCATCATGTCCTCCTTGGCACCACGCGTAGTCATGGCAGGCGTACCCAAGCGGATGCCACTGGTCTGGAAAGCACTGCGCGTGTCGAAGGGCACCATGTTCTTGTTGACCGTGATGTCTGCTGCCACAAGGGCGTTCTCCGCAACCTTACCCGTCAAGTCGGGATACTTGGAACGCAAGTCCACAAGCATGGAGTGGTTGTCGGTGCCACCGCTAACGATAGAGAAGCCACGCTTGATGAGCTCGTCGGCCAACACCTTGGCGTTCTTCTGCACCTGCTTGGCCCATTCCTTGAACTCAGGCTGCAACGCTTCATTGAAAGCCACAGCCTTGGCAGCAATGACATGCTCCAACGGACCGCCCTGCGTTCCGGGGAACACTGCAGCATTGAGCAGCTGACTCATCTTCTTTATCTCGCCCTTCTTGGTGGTCAAGCCCCAAGGATTGTCGAAGTCCTTACCCATGAGGATAATGCCACCACGCGGGCCACGCAGAGTCTTGTGGGTGGTGGAGGTCACTATATGGGCATACTTCACTGGATTGTCGAGCAGACCGGCGGCTATGAGGCCAGCGGGGTGAGCCATGTCTATCATCAGCAGAGCGCCCACCTTGTCGGCTATCTCACGCATGCGCTTGTAGTCCCACTCGCGGCTGTAGGCAGAACCACCACCAATGATGAGCTTCGGTTTGTTCTCCAAAGCCAGACGCTCCATGTTGTCATAGTCAACACGTCCGGTCTCCTTGTTCAGATCGTAGCCTATGGCATGGTAAAGAATGCCCGATGTGTTTACGGCAGAGCCATGCGAGAGGTGTCCACCGTGGTCGAGGTTCAATCCAAGGAACGTGTCGCCTGGCTTCAGCACCGTAAGAAGCACGGCTGCGTTAGCTTGTGCTCCTGAATGGGGCTGCACATTGGCATACTCTGCGCCAAACAGCTTCTTCACGCGGTCGATGGCCAACTGCTCCACTTGGTCAACCACACCGCAGCCCCCATAGTAGCGCTTGCCGGGATAACCTTCGGCATACTTGTTGGTGAGCCATGAGCCCATAGCCCTCATCACGTCATCGCTGACAAAGTTCTCCGATGCAATCAGCTCCATGCCTTTAAGCTGGCGCTGATGTTCCTTCTCAATAAGATCAAAAATCTCTTGGTCTTTCTTCATTGTTTATTCTGTTGGTTAAGTGTTATTCCTGATGTCAAACGAGTTCAACCTTCGATATGTATTGTTCCTTTTCGCAATAGTGGCATTTCAGTATGCCTTGGTCCTTGTCAACGATGTGGAACAGTGTGGGCATTGGTTCATTGTTGGTAATGCACTTGGGGTTGTTGCATCTCACAATGCCTTTCAGTTCGTTTGGTGTCGTAACGGTCTTCTTCTCTATCACTTCATAGTCCTTTATGATGTTAAGCACTATGTTTGGGGCCAGAACAGACAGACGGGAAATCTCCTCATCGGTAAAGAACTTGTCTTCTACCTTTATAATACCCTTTCTTCCCAGTTTCTTGGAGCGCAGATTGTAGCCTATGGTGACTTGTGTGGTCAGTTGCTCAAGCCTAAGCAGGCTCACCACCTGGTAGGTCTTGTCGGCAGGAATGTGGTCTATCACGGTGCCGTTCTTTATTGCGGCCACCAGCATTTCGTTCTTGTTCATTCTCTCACTGTATTATTGTTCTGTCGTTCTTTATCTGTTCCAACGAAAAGCCGAGCACATTGCAGAAGATGGCTTCACGTGCAAAGAGGCCATTGCCGGCTTGCTTGATGTAATAGGCATGTGGGTTGTCATCTACATCGTAGGCAATCTCATTCACCCTCGGCAGCGGATGGAGTATCTTCATGTTGGGTTTGACATTGGCCAGCATGTCGTTTTTCAGTATGTATATGTTCTTCACCCTCTCATACTCCATAAGGTCGGAGAAACGTTCCTTTTGCACACGTGTCATATAGAGAATGTCAGCATCGGCTATCGTCTTCTCATTGAATGCAGTGTGCTCTTGGTATTTAATGCCGTTCGCATCGCAATACAGTTTGTACTCTGCAGGCATGGCCAACTCTTTAGGCGCAACAAAATGGAATGTTGGGTTGAAATGGCGCATGGCCATGATGAGTGAATGTACGGTGCGGCCATACTTCAAGTCGCCCACAAGATAAATGTTGAGGTTTTCAAGCGTACCCTGCGTCTTGTATATGGAGTACAAGTCTAGCATGCACTGCGAGGGATGCTGATGGGCTCCGTCGCCAGCGTTAACAATCGGTATGGGAGCCACCTCTGCCGCATATTGCGCCGCCCCCTCTATGTAGTGGCGCATGACTATAACATCGGCGTAATTGGACACCATGAGAATCGTGTCTTTCAGAGTCTCGCCCTTTGTGCCGCTGGTCACCTTGGGGTCGGCAAAGCCTATCACACGCGCCCCAAGCCGGTTTGCTGCTGTTTCAAAACTTAGCCGCGTACGTGTTGATGGCTCAAAGAACAGCGTTGCCACAACTTTTCCTTTAAGAATTTCCCGGTTGGGATGCTTTTCAAACTCCTGCGCCATCTCAATCAAGTGCTCAATCTTCTCTTTTGTGATGCCCGCAATGGTTACAAAATCACGCTTTTCCATCCGTTATCAAATATGTTTTGTCGGTTTTCGACCGCTAAGTTACACATTATTTTTGGATTAACAGATAGAAAAACAGTCCATTTCTTCCACGTCTTGCTGAAAAGACGTATTTTTGCACGACTTATATAAACGGGAACAGACTGTCAGCCTCTTATGAGAAAGATATTTGTGCGTATTTTGTGGGCTTTGCTTTGTGCCGCCATACTTGGCTCTGCACTTGCTTTCACCGCCATCTATAAAGGGTGGATAGGCTACATGCCACCCATTGAGGACTTGCAAAACCCAATTAGTCAGTTTGCCACGCAGGTGTATTCTTCCGACGGGAAGATCATTGGCACATGGAACTACAACAAGGAAAACCGCATATGCGTTGACTACAATGAACTGCCGCAATCGCTTGTCCAAGCGTTGATAGCTACCGAAGACATTCGCTTCAGGGAACATTCAGGCATAGACTTCACCGCTTTGGCCCGCGCTGTGGTCAAGAGGGGTATATTGGGACAGAAGAACGCTGGCGGCGGTTCCACCATCACACAGCAACTGGCCAAGCAGCTGTATTCGGAGACTGCATCATCAGTGACAGAGAGAATACTTCAAAAGCCCATTGAATGGGTGATTGCCGTCAAGCTCGAACGCAACTACACCAAGGATGAGATAATAGCCTTATACCTTAACTATTTCGATTTCCTGCACAATGCTGTTGGCATAAAGACTGCGGCCAACACCTACTTCAACAAAGACCCGAAAGATTTGAGCGTCACAGAGTCGGCCACGCTCATTGGCTTGTGCAAGAACCCTTCCTATTTCAACCCCGTCCGCAACCCAGAGCGTTGCCGTGAAAGGCGCAATGTGGTGCTTTCACAGATGGAGAAGGCGGGATACTTGACACAAGAACAATACAAACGTTATGCGGCAGAGCCTTTGAAACTCGATTTCCATGTGGCCGACCACAACGATGGCATAGCAACCTATTTCCGCGAGTTTCTTAGAAAGTACCTCATGGCTAAGAAACCTGTGGCCAAAGACTACCCAGAATGGAACAAAGTGAAGTACTACAAGGACTCTATCGCCTGGGAGACAGACCCTCTCTACGGATGGTGCAACAAGAACACAAAGAAGGACGGGCGGCCATACAATGTATATACCGACGGACTTAAGGTGTTCACAACCATCGACAGCAGGATGCAGTTGTATGCTGAGGCTGCCTTGAGGGAACATATAGCCAGATATTTACAGCCAGCCTTCAACAAGGAGAACAAGGGCAAGGCAAACGCACCTTTCTCCGGCGCACTTTCCTCGAAACAAGTGAAGAGCATACTTATGCGTTCCGTAAAGCAGAGCGACCGTTACAAAAGCATGAAAGCGGACGGAGCGACAGAAAGTGAGATCAGCAAGGCGTTCCGCACACCAGTGGAAATGTCCATATTCACTTATCATGGAGAGATAGACACTACAATGACACCGCTCGACTCCATACGCTATTACAAATCGTTCCTACGTTGCGGCTTCATGAGCATGACCCCAAAGGACGGCGCGGTGAAAGCCTATGTGGGTGGCCCCGACTTCGTCCACTTCAACTATGACATGTGCATGGACGGGTTGCGGCAGGTGGGCTCCACCATAAAGCCTTTCCTTTATTCCCTGGCAATGGAGAATGGCTTTTCGCCATGCGACAAAGCTCCGAACGTGCAACAGACCTATACTGTGGCGGGACAAAGCTGGACTCCGCGCAACTCCAGCCACAGCCGCTACGGACAGATGGTCACGCTGAAATGGGGACTGGCACAGTCGAACAACTGGATTTCAGCCTATCTTATGAGCAAGCTTAGTCCGCAAGCTTTCGTTGCGCTCCTTCGCGAGTTTGGCATACAGAACCCTGACATCCATCCGTCAATGGCTCTTTGCCTTGGCCCATGTGAGATAACCGTGGCCGAGATGGTGAGTGCCTACACCGCATTTGTAAACCATGGCATACGTTGCGCCCCGCTTTTCGTGACAAAGATTGAGGACAATGAGGGCAACGTTATCGCCCGTTTCCAACCACGTATGAATGAGGTGATAAGCGAGGAGAGTGCCAACAAGATGCTCTACATGCTCGCAGGCGTTGTGGATGGCGGCACGGCAGGACGGCTGCGCTATAAGTATAACTTTAAAGGAGCCATAGGAGGCAAGACAGGTACGACCAACAATAACAGCGACGCATGGTTCATGGGCTTCACACCTGAACTGGTAAGCGGCGTGTGGGTTGGCGGCGACGACCGTGACATACACTTCGACTCAATGCGAATGGGACAGGGAGCAACAATGGCCTTGCCTGTATGGGCTTATTATATGCGCCGCGTGCTTGCCGACAAACAGTTAGGCTTTGACCCCGATGCTCAGTTCGACCTGCCTTCAGACTTTAATCCCTGTGCCGAAGCTGAAGACGAGATGGAGGAGATGAATGGCATTGACGAAATTTTCGAGTAAAAAGGCTGCATGTCAGTCCACACCTTATTGGCTAGTAGTCTGTAAAGTCTAAAAGTTGAGTAAAAAGGGGCATTGGTTTTTCCATTGATAAGTGTAATCGAAGTTATTGCAAAAGATTGATATAATCAATTGATTATCAGATGTTTTAATTTGTGTATATCAAATATTTTCGTACCTTTATAGTTGAAACTCGACTTATTAGAGTCAACTATGTCAAGGCGAAAATATACTATAAATCTCTCTGCAAGTGA
>CAVHDN010000065.1:0-9144 GCA_963634315.1 Flexilinea sp.
GGATACGGTCGGCCATACGCTCGGGATGGAACACGTCGATGGCCTCCATCTTCTCGCCTGTTCCGATAAACTTGATGGGCTTGGTCACCACCGTACGGATGGAGAGGGCAGCACCGCCACGGGTGTCACCGTCGAGCTTAGTAAGCACCACACCGTCGAAGTCAAGACGGTCGTTGAACTCCTTGGCGGTGTTTACGGCATCCTGGCCCGTCATCGAGTCTACTACAAACAGGGTCTCGTCGGGATGGACAGCCTCCTTGAGCGAAGCGATTTCCTGCATCATCTGCTCATCAACGGCCAGACGACCTGCCGTATCGACGATAACCACATCGTGGCCTTTGGCCTTCGCCTCATGGATGGCGTGAAGGGCTATCTCATTGACATTTTTACTGTCCTCCTCAGCAAACACCGGCACGCCTATCTGCGAACCCACCACCTTCAGCTGTTCGATGGCGGCGGGACGATACACGTCACAAGCCACCAGCAGAGGGTTCTTGTGCTGCTTCGTCTTGAGCATGTTGGCCAATTTGCCGCTGAACGTGGTCTTTCCTGATCCTTGCAGACCCGACATCAGCACGATTGACGGGTGCCCTGAAAGGCGAAGCTCCGTGGCTTCACCACCCATTAGCTTGGCCAGCTCATCGTGTACAATCTTGACCATGAGCTGTCCTGGCTTCACGGCTGTCAGCACATTCATGCCCAAGGCCTTCGCCTTCACTGTATCCGTGAAGCTCTTGGCCACCTTGTAGTTGACATCGGCATCCAAAAGGGCGCGGCGCACATCCTTCAGTGTCTCTGCTACATTGATTTCGGTGATTTTGCCTTCGCCTTTCAGTATCTTGAAAGAGCGTTCCAGACGTTCACTTAAGTTCTCAAACATTTCTTATCTTTGCTTTACTTGATTTTTCTTTGTTGCCCGAAGGTTTTTTTCTTGTCGGGGCATCTCCGTTTTTGCTTGGTTTTGCTCCGCAGGGCCGTTTTCGTTGCACAAAAGGCGGGCATTGTGCAGAAACGGCGTTTGCGTCGGCCCGCATTGGTGGGCAATTCGACTACTTAGTGCAAAGATACGCAATAAATAAAAGATAAGGAAAGAAAAAGGCGGGTTTTTTCAATCTGTCGCATTGTGGTTATCATGAATTCCCTATGATTTATACAGGTTAAAATGCCGTGGTTTACGCGAAGCTCATGCGCATATACCCCATGTGATATTAGTCAGAGTTCAACTGCTGATAAACATTCTGGAACACCCGGTCATTGATGAAATTCATAAAGTCGGGGTTGTCCAAGTATTGGCGGCAGAACTCCGTATTCTCGTCAAGCATCTTTGCCACAACCATGAGCATGCTACTGTTGAACTGCACTTGGGCTGTTGCTTTGTTGCTGTTCTTCGCAGCATTTACGAAGGCTTCATCCTCTTTCATGCGTTCAGGCAATTCGTCAAGTTGCTTCTTGGCAAGTTCTATGTTTTGCCAGTTGATACCGTTGAACTGTTCAAGGATGTCGCTCAGTTTAGTGAAGTCCGGCTCCGACTTTCCGCCGGCACCCGTCCCCATTGGTATAGGGCCTATTTCAGTGTCAGTATTCTCCAATACAAATTTGGCATCGCCCATCTTTGTGACCTGCACTTGGTCGAGGTCAATGGCTTCGGTAAGTCCTTCGGTAAAGTCTTCGCCTTTCAACTTGGGCAATTTGTGTACAAGCAGAAGGAAATAGGTGTTCAACTTTTCCCATTCCACACTCTTGTATGGTGTCACGGCTGCAATGAAAGGATAGGTGCGAAGGAAGCCTTTGATATTTCCCTTGCACTTTATCTGTTCGTTTTCCTCCAAAGCCTTGAAGCGTTCTACGGCCACATTGATGATGGGGTCAAGTTTCTGTCTGTCCTCACCATTCCAATAGCGAGTGTTCACCTCTGTCACTTCGGCTTCAGTGTAGATGTTGACTTGTTCAATGGTCTGTATGTAGTCGTTGAGTTTGTTAGGGTCGCTTTCCTTGGATAGAATGGTGGTCTTGTAGTAGCGTTGGAACGCAGCCTTGATGGTGTCCTCGTCGTTGGCAAAGTCGAGTACGAAGGTATCTATCTTCTTTGGATGGCAACGGTTTAGTCGTGAAAGTGTCTGCACGGCCTTCACGTCAGTGAGTACCTTGTCCACGTACATGGAGTGCAGCAGCGGCTGGTCATAGCCGGTCTGAAACTTGTCTGCCACTACAAGTATGCGGTAAGGGTCTTCCTCCATGTTGTCTTCGATGTCCTTGGAAGGGAAACCGTTGATGTCGGCTTCGCACACCTGCTTGCCGCCATATTCCTTTGTGCCGGAGAAAGCAACGATGGCACGGTAAGGGCTTTTGCGCTCTTCGAGCAGACGGTTTATCTCATAATAGAAGTCGATGGCTCGCAGGATGCTGCTTGTCACTACCATGGCACGCGCCTGACCGCCCATCTTGCCTTTGTCTATGACCATCGTGTGGAAGTGGTTCACGATGATGGCCGCTTTCTGATGTATGGTTTCGGGCTGACGCTCCACCCAAACACGAAGTTTCTTCTGTGCCTGCTTGCGGTCAAACTCTGGGTCGTCCGTCACGGTCTTGATGATTTTGTAGAAGCTGGCGTAGGTGGTGTAGTTCTTCAGCACGTCCTTGATGAAGCCTTCTTCAATGGCCTGCTTCATGGTGTATTCGTGGAAGGGCTTGTAGCCTGTTTCACCGTCGCCCTTGTCAAACGGCACACCGAACATTTCGAGTGTCTTGTTTTTCGGGGTGGCAGTAAATGCATAGTAGTTGGCGTTCTTTACCATCTTCCGGCCTTCTATCACGGCATTGAGTTTGTCCTCCAAGTCTTCTCCCTCGCCAACGGAGCCGGACAAGGCCATGTTCATCTTGGCTGATAGAGAACCGTTCTGACTACTGTGCGCCTCGTCAATGATGATACCGAAATGCTTGTTCTTCAACTCTGTGCCGATGGCTTCGAGTATATAGGGGAATTTGTGTACTATTGTGATGATGATTTTCTTTCCGGCCTCCAACGCGTCCTTCAGACTCTTCGACGAGTCTGCCCATTCCACGATGTTCTTCAACCGCCCGAAAGCGTTGATGTTGTCGCGTATTTGGTTGTCGAGGTTCACACGGTCTGTCACCACTATCACGCTGTCAAGTATCGGTGTTGTGCCATCGAGCAGTCCCACAAGTTGGTAGGCAAGCCATGTAATGGAATTACTCTTGCCCGAACCTGCTGAGTGTTGTATGAGGAAACGTTGGCCCACGCCTCCTGTGCGTGTGGCACTGAGCATGCTGCGCACGGCATCGAGCTGGTGATAGCGAGGCCACACCACGATTTCCTTTTCTACTTCCTTCTTTTTCCCTGTCTTTTTGTCCTTGACCCTTTTCTTTTTCTTCACCACTTGGGCGTAGTTCTCCAATATGTCGGAGAGTGACTGTTTGCCAAGGATGTCCTCCCACAGGTAGGATGTGCGCACACCTTTTGGATTGACAGGGTTTCCGGCACCACCGTTCACTCCTTTATTGAAGGGCAGGAACCACGATGCTTTACCGCAGAGTTCGGTACACATCATTATCTCGTCGTCGTCCACGGCGAAGTGAACGGCGCAGCGCTTCTTCAGCAGCAACAGTGCCGACGGGTCTTCTTTCGGGTTGCGGTCGTCCTGGTATTGCTTGATGGCATTTTCTATGGTCTGCCCGGTGAAGTGGTTCTTCAACTCCAAGGTCATGATGGGCAAACCATTGAGTGACAGCATCACGTCGATGCTGTCGGTGTTCTGCTTGCTGTAGAACAGTTGGCGCGTCACGCAGAAGATATTCTTCTTGTAGAACTCCTGTGCTGTGGGGTTAAGTTCCGACGGCAACGGATAGTAGAAGTCAAACAATTCACTGATGTAACGGAAGCCGTTGCGCAGAATGTCTGATACGCCACGACGCGTGAGTTCTGCCGACAGACGGTTGAAGAACTTCCGCTCTTCCGTTGGCGAAGCGAAGCATGCAGTGTTTTCGGCTTTCTCCTTCTGGGTGGAGAGAATAAACCGTTTCACTCGCTCCGTGTCTACGCCGAAATCCTTGTTGTAGTCGTGCGAAGTTCCTTGCTCGTAGCCTTGCTTGTCGCGCAAGTAGTCCACGAGTATTGTTTCAAGTCTTTTCTCTGATATGTCTGTTGGCATAAGCGTCTTTATTTTAATTCTGTCTTCAGTTCGTTATACAAGTCCACTGGTCCCAAGTGCCAATACTTAGTGCTCTCGGTCGACAACTTCTTATAGAGCCTTGAACGGTAAATGCGGCTGATGGCATCCGTAAGACTTATTTTTTCGTCTTCCGAAAGCCATGAAGCAAGCCATCCTATCTTGAATGGCAAGAGCAGATACAAGTTTTTCTGTGTTATTTTTGTGTTCCTTACCTCTTCTACGCTTCCGTGATATACCTTGCTCATTTCTTTCTTTCGTTTATCATTTTGTCAATTTCCTCAATCAGCCATTGGTGACCTTGTGTATGGAGCACGTCATAGAACTCGCAGAAATGTTCTGCTATTCCGTATTGCTCAAACAATTTTACCACGTCTTCCGCAGGCATGTCTTTCGCCTTTGCGTATTGCTCTATGCAGAACGATACGAATACGGCTTTTGCTTGTTGTTCGTTGTTCATGACTTTTCTCCTTTCTGTGGCTCTGCCACGCATATCTGTCCTGTCACAGCATCGCTGATGAGCCGCTGCTTGAACTCCTTTAGGTAGTCAATCTCTGCCTGTAAGTCGGCAAGGCAACGGTCTATCTTCGAGAGTTTCTCGTCGAGGTAGGAGACAATGGCTTGTTGTTCGGAGAGCGGGGGGACAACACATTTTAATTTCCTTAATTCTACCCAATTCAAACTTTGGCGAAGACCATTACCCATGCTGTAAAATACTTTCTTTATATCAATAGTATGAAGAAGGAAATATAGATATTGGGGGATGATGTCTGAAAATGTTTGAATTGCAAGGTATGCCGATGTGATAATGCCTTCTTGAGATGAAAGTCCCACTCTTAAACTTTTATGGTCATTTTGCAAATCTGTAAGCCTCAATACAATATTCCCATTTTCCACAATTTGGTATCCATCGAATGAGGCCGGCAGAAGGCCTTCAGTGGTGTTGATATCCTTTTTGACAATTTTTCCATAACTTAACGACAAAAGGTTTTGATGATGGACATTCTTATTTGAAATAAAATGTTCTTTTGCCATTTGTGACAATGTTCTCACCTCCCAATGCTCAGGAATAAGGCCAATCCAAGGTATGCCCGAATCCTTCATTGGAGCATTCGGGTTCAGTCCTTTTGTTACTATGTTTGCAATCTCAGATTGCTTCAAGCTGTCAAGCAGCTCTCTCTCCCTCTCTCTTGCGGCGACATATTGGTCAATTTTAAGGGTTTTATCTTTCAGATAGTAAATAATGGCATGTTGCTCTTCTGTGGAAGGAACAACAAGATATTGGTTACCGAAAACTGGAAATTTAAAGTCAGAGGACCGCTCTCTTATACCTCTATAAAGGGATTGAATAAATCCACTTCCCGCCATTCTTCGTATTAAGTTAGCGTAATAGTGAACATTATAAGCTCCCTTCGGAGTGCAACAATGATACACGGAAGTGCCCTTGCCATCAGAGTCGGAAACACCTATGGAGCCTGCGAACGCATCCATTTGATGAATAACCAAATCTCCTTTTCGTACTCCTTGGTAACCGATTTCGGTTAAGGATTCTGTAAAACCTGTTGTACGTCTATTTTTACGTAGAGTTACTTGTCCGTCACGGAAACAAGTAACAACATCATCACAATCGCGAACTTCACGCTTTTCTTTATTGAACATGAATTTTGCTCGCTTAACCTCCCAGTGTTCTGGAATCTCCCCAATCCACTGCACGCCACTGTCTTTATATCTTTCGTATCTTTTCATACAGTCTTGTTTATTCAGTTTCTTCGTAGTAGAAAGAATAGTCAATGCCTTTCATGAACATTTCACGATCGTCCACCTTGTCAGTCAATGCAGATTGAAGCAGATGTTTGATAGCACTGCTGTCAGCCACGCTGCGTTCCATGGCTGCAAGATAGCTGCGTTTGTCGATCCTGCTCCAGTCCACACATTTTCCGATACGCTTCTTCAGCATCAAGTCGAGCCATATCCGCATGGTGCGTCCATTGCCCTCACGGAACGGGTGGGCAACGTTCATCTCTACATATTTTTCCACTATCTGCCCGAAACTGTTTTCCGGCATCTTTTCTATGGAGGCGAGCGACTGCTCAAGGAACTCAGCAGGTGCAAACGTGAACCCTCCTTTTGAAATGTTCACAGTGCGCAGACGGCCGGCAAAATCATACAACCCACCGAACAGGTAGGCATGGATTTGACGCAATCCGCTCACCGTGCCCACTTCGATGCTGTCCATGAGGCTGCTCTCAAACAGTGCATAAGCTTTGTTCTTGCTTTTTGCGTCAATGGTTTCGTCATAGTTGGTGAACCATTCAACGAAATGCACCGACTTTGTGTTGGGCATACTTTTGGCCAGCTCCACAACCCCGTCCGAATCAAGCACATCTGTCAGACGCATCTTGCCGTCAGGGGCTTTTATCTTCAACTGGTTAGTGACACTAACCAGTTGGCTGCCCTCTTTCCGCAACTTCCCTTTCAGGTATTTCCAATAGTTGCGGTTTTTTGTGTAGTCGTCCTGCGCATTCAGCACTCCGAGTATATCCGGCACAGCAAACCACCACTTGGCACTGCCCTTGTCCCATAGGGCACGCACCTCGCGGTCATTGTAAAAGCGTATTGATATCTTGTTCATGGCTTCCTGTCGTTACACATTGAGAATATCGTCCAGCACACCTTTCAGCCTGCTTTCTATGTCGGCAATGTCCGAACGGATTTCACCTATGGAGCGCAGTTCCACTGGCTTGTAGAAATACTTTGTGAAAGACAGTTCATAGCCCACCACAACATTGTCTTCACTATAGTAAGCATCGGGAGCGTATGGCAACACTTCCTTCTGCATGAAACCGTCAATGCCGCCCGGATAGAGCAGAGGCACTTGCTCCGTGTCTTTCAATTGAGGGTCAGACTCGATAGGCGAATCAAGTTTTGTCGGCTTCATATGGCACGGTTCTGCCGTTTCGCTGCGATGTCCGAGGTACTGACGCACCAGTTTTATTTTGGCGGCAGGTACCTTTACCTTCACTTGCTCCAACATCAGGAACATAGCGAAGTCGCCCACGGTGTGACCGCCGAGGTTCTTCTTCCATGCTTCGACCACTCGCTGCAGCAGTTCTACATCTTCCGCCTTCTTCAGTTCTGGCAAAACGATGTCGTCAGGGTTCTCATAGATGATGCGGAGCGGACGCTCCACCAACACCTTCCAATAGCCAAACTCACGGTTGGGGAAAATCTTGCTGTTCTCCGTCTCCTTGAAGTCGGTGAGCAAGCGCAGTATCTCCGCACGGTCGGCCTCATTCGTCTCGCAATTCTTTTCGCCAAGGTTCTTGCGAAGTGGCGAGCAAATCTTGCTGGCATCGATGAGTTGTACCTTACCACGACGGCGTTCCTCCTTGCGGTTGGTCACCACCCAAATATAGGTACCAATGCCAGTATTATAAAAATCCTTCTCCGGCATGGCGATGATGGCCTCCAAGAGGTCGTTCTCTATGATATATTGGCGCAAGTTGCTCGCTCCGCTGCCGGCATCGCCGGTGAAGAGGCTCGAACCGTTGTGCACCTCCACAATGCGTGTGCCCAGCGGTGTATCGTCTTGCATACGGCTCACGTTGTTGGCAAGGAACATCATCTGGCAGTCGCCGATGTCGGGCAGGAAAGATATTTCTCTGCCGTCCTTGTCTGTTACGCAGAATCGGGAGTCGGTGAATTTCGCCTTCTCCGTCTCTTTCAGTCCTCGCTTCTTCAAGTCCTCCTTCCAAGGTGTGCCGAAAGGTGGATTGGAAATGCAGAAGTCGTACGTCTCTCCGGCATGACCATCTTGCGACAACGTTGAGCCATAGGCTATGTATTCACGCTGCTCGTTGCAGTCGCGGTATTGGAACGACTTTATTTCGCCCGAAATCATAAGGTCGGCTTTGCAAGTGGCGTATGTGTCGGGAGCCTGCTCCTGTCCGTAGATGCTGATGGAGATGTGCTTGCCACGCTCTTCGCCAAGCTGCTTGATGCGCTCTTGGGCTATGGTGAGGATGCCACCGGTGCCACATGCACCATCGTATATGCGGTAAGTGGTGTCCTGCAGTTGGTCGGCAATGGGCACTACGGCAAGGTCTGCGAGCAACTTCACATAGTCGCGCGGCGTGAAGTGTTCACCGGCTTCAGTCACGTTGTTTTCCTCATTGAAGCGGCGCAGGAGTTCTTCGAACACAGTACCCATCGTGTGGTTGTCGAGTGCTGGAAGTTTCTCATTACCCTCGTCATCGAGCACAGGCTTGTTGCTCAGGTTGATGCTGTCGGAAGTAAACCTCTCGATGATACTTCCAAGACGTTCAGTCTCAGTCAAGTTGGCGACCACCTGATGCAGATGCAGCTTGTCCACAATGTCCTGCACGTCCTTGCTGAAGCCGTTGAGGTATTCGGTGAAGTTCATTTTCAGCCGCTGTGCGTCAATCTCGCTTTTCAGCGTCTTCATAGTGAACTTCGAGGTATTGTAGAATGGATAGCCAGTCACACTATAAAGTATCGGTGCCTGGTTGTCTATATGGTTCTTGTCGAGCTGCTCCTTCATCGTGAGCACCTTCTCCTTGGTTGGTTCAAGAAGCACGTCGATGCGGCGCAACACCATCATTGGCAGAATAATCTTCTTGTATTCGCTCTTGTCAAAAGCGTACACAAGCACATCTGTCGCAATGTTCCAGATGAAAGAAAACAGTGAGTTGTATTGAGTTTGCTCCATTATTCTTCGTTTTTGTTGTCTATCAAAAGTTCTCTGATACTAACATTGAGGTATACAGCGATTTGGTGTAACAATTCAAGCGATGGTTGCTGACGGTTGCAGCAATAGGCGTTGACCGTGCTGAAACTCTTACCGATTTCTTTCGCCAAATCTGTTTGCGACACATCTCTGTCGACAAGTACAGCCTTAATTCTATTCAGTTTCATTCCTTATGATTTATTTTGATGC
>CAVHDN010000066.1:0-9134 GCA_963634315.1 Flexilinea sp.
GCACTTCGTGCCTTTTGCCCAATATTTTCACAATACAACTTGCGGAACTTGAATAAAGAATTGAACAACGGAACAAAGGAAATGGCGGAATATTGAACAAAGGGAATGGCGGACGCAGAGACGAAGGCAGTAGGCCGGGCGTCCTCGCCTGGCCTAAGTGAAAATGGAATATCAAAAGGAAGAGCAGGGACAATCGCCCCTACACTTAAAAGCTTTTAAGCCACGCCTTAAGCTCAAGAAGCATCTCTATATGATAGGCGAAGTCTTGGCGGATGCCCCACCCATGACCACCCGACGGATAGATGTGAAGCGAGGCAGGCACATCGTGGCGATAGCACTCCATGTAGTAGTTGCCACCATGAGCAGGCAGCACCACATGGTCGTCGTCGCTGAGGGCGATGAAAGCACGCGGAGTGGCACGCGTAACCTGCAGGTCACTGCTATATTTCTTCACCTCCTTCTTCGACGCACTGCGCCCCAAGAAGTTGTCGTGAACCACACGCGCAAGGCTCTGCTCCATGTTTATGACCGGATAGAAAAGTATCTGGAAGTTGGGCGCAGCACCACCCGTTGACTGCGTGGCGATGGTAGAGGCGAGATGACCGCCAGCCGAAAATCCCATAATGCCCACCTGGTCGGTCTTTATGCCCCACGCGTCGGCATTGCGGCGCACAAGCCGTATGGCCTCCTCTGCGTCTTCTACGGGCACGTTAGGATTGCCGTGGGGCATGCGATACTTCAACACTATGGCCGCCACGCCCTGTCCGTTGAGAAACGGAGCCCAGTCGCAGCCCTCATGGCCCATGGCCAACGCCGCATAAGCCCCACCGGGACAGATGACCACGGCACGGCCAGTGGCCTTTGAAGCGTCAGGCAGAAACACTACGACCTTGGCCGTGTCGCCCTCCTGCCCATTGCTATGCGGCGCACCATTGGGCCACAGTTCCATCACGACAGGATTGCCAGCCAAGGCTCCTATGCTCGCCACCACCAGAAAGGCAAGCTGCAACAATATCTTCTTCATAAATGAAAACGCTCTCTAAATTGTATTTTGAAAAAAAGGGAAAGGCGCCAGCACACAGCACAAGCCATGCGGCGAGTACAGAAAATGTGCAGCCCATGTTGCAAAGATAAATCTTTTTTTGTAATATTGCAGCACATTACGGCTAAAAGAACAAGATATGCACCCTTTAGAGAAATTCGAGTACTGCCCCGTATGCGGCAGCAAACACTTTGAGAACAACGATGCCAAAAGCAAGAAGTGCGAGAACTGCGGCTTCGTTTACTACATGAACCCAGGGACGGCCACAGCCGCCTTCATCGTGAACAGCAAAGGAGAGCTTTTGGTGGAGCGTAGGGGCAAAGAGCCGGCCAAAGGCACGCTCGACCTGCCCGGCGGCTTCGTGGATATGGACGAGACAGCCGAAGAGGGAATGGCCCGCGAGGTGAAAGAGGAGACGGGACTGGAGGTGACAAGCGTGGAATACTTGTTTTCGCTGCCCAACATCTACCGCTACTCCGGGCTTGACATCCGCACGCTCGACATGTTTTTCAAATGCACGATAGACGAAGACGCCACGCCCGTGGCCGCCGACGATGCCGCAGAGTGCGTCTGGATGCCAATCAAAGACATCAAGACCGAGCAGTTTGGTCTGCGCTCCATACGTCAGGCTCTGCACATGTTCTTGGAAAGGAAGAAATAAAGGTGGGTTCTATAAACCCACCTAAAGCGACTAAAGGAACTGAAAGGAAAACAATGCGCAAGGTAATAGGCATCGGCGAGACGGTGCTCGACATAATATTCAAGAACGACCAACCCATTGCCGCCGTGCCCGGCGGCTCTGTATTCAACGGAATAATATCGCTCGGACGAGCAGGAGTGCCCACCACGTTCATCAGTGAGGCAGGCAACGACCGCGTGGGGAGCAACATAGTGGCCTTCATGAAGGACAACGGAGTGAACGCCGACTACATAAACATCTATCCCAACAGCAAGTCGCCCATCTCGTTGGCTTTTCTCGACGAGCACAACGATGCCGAATACATGTTCTATAAAGACCATCCGCACGACCAGCTCGACTTCGCCTATCCCAACGTGGAACGCGACGACGTGGTGATGTTCGGCTCCTATTATGCGGTGAACCCCGTGATAAGGCCGCAGGTGCAGGGCTTTCTTGAGCACGCGCGCAACAGCGGAGCCATACTCTACTACGACGTCAACTTCAGGGCTTCGCATAAGGACGAGGTGATGAAGCTCACGCCCAACATACTCGAAAACCTTGAGTATGCCGACATAGTGCGTGGCAGCAAGGAAGACTTCAACATAATGTTCAAGAAAGACACACCCGACTCGGTGTATCGCAGCGAGATAGCCTTCTACACGAAGAAGTTCATATACACGCAAGGTGGACAACCTGTAGAGCTTAGGGCAGAGAACGGACTGAGCAAGCAGTATCCTGTGGTGCATACCGACACGGTGAGCACCATAGGCGCAGGTGACAACTTCAACGCTGGCTTTGTTTATGGCTTGATAAGGAACGGTATCACGCGCGACGACATGGAGCGCGGCCTGACAGAGCAACAGTGGGACGAGACCATACGCTACGCGCAGCTCTTCTCTGCCAACTGCTGCAAGAGCATAAGCAACTCCATAGACAGGGAGTTCGGCGAGAGCATGAGGTTTTAGGCGAGCCATATATTCCCACCGTAAAGAGCCCTAAACGCAGCCTAAAGGAAGAAGATGCCCTCTGGCCCCATGTTGAAAAGGAGGTCCAAGATGCTTAGATTGGGCAAGAAGCCATGCTTGCCCTGAAACACTTGATAATACTTTGTAGGCTTGAAGCCACCATCCTCCAACGGATGCTTGGGGTCGATGGCATCACGAAAATCATCAATGCGCCCATGCCCGGCAAGTTCTGCGGCATGGGCGTACTGGTTGGTGGGCTGTATGTTGGGGTGCAAGTCAAGCAACTCGCACACCTTCATGCACGCTTCCATGTTGTAGTCGTAGAGAAACTCCCACTTACGCTCAAAGAACGGACGAAGGTCGTCGGCATAATACTCGAAGAACGGCGACTCACTGTAGGCGCTGAGCAGCGCATGCCAGTGCAGGTGGCGCCAGTTGCCGTGGTCGCTTATGCGCACATCCTTGACCAACGACGAGCCTTCACCCCTCTCCACAGGCACTGTGAGCGCCTGCAAGCCGTTGGTGGTGGCTATGACACAGCGGTTACGGAAAGTCTGCTTACGGAAAGAATCGTAACGCTCCACGAGTACAAGACCGTAGCGGTTGAGCTTCTGGTACCATTGCACCGGGCCGAAATAGGTTGTAGCGAGCAGAGCTTGTGTTTCATTCATGACCATAAATATTGTTTCGCTTTCACTTGAGCAGCAATGTGCGCTCCTTGCGAAAGCTCTCGAAGAAAGGACGCGCCTTGTCCAGGCTATATACCACAAGCACCACACGCCCTATTATGCTACTCTCCGGCACGGGCCCAAACACCCGGCTGTCGGCACCGCCCTTTCCGAGGGCCTCCATCCAGTAGTAGTCCTCTTCGGCACAAGTGGCCTCACGGCCAGGCACGAGGAAAGCCCCCTTGTCGGTGCGTATGGTGTCGCCGGCCACATGTTTGCAGCGGCAGACAAATACCCCCTCGTGCCCTTTGGCGGGACTGTCGAAGGCAACAATGTCGCCACGCTCCACGGGCGAAGCCAACACCCGGCCGTAGTGGAACAGTCCCGAGCCGCCAGTACGTAGTCCGTAGCTCCACCGGTTTACGAGTATGCGGTCGCCCTCCATCAGTTCCAGCTCAAGAGTTTGTCCCTCCACTGTGTATAAGGTGAAGGCCAAAACCCTGAATGCGGCCACCATCAAGGCCGCCACTGTCAGAGCCAAGACAAACTGGATGGCGGTTTTCAATATTCTTCTTTTTGTTGTCGTAAGTGCTGCAAGGCACATCCAGACATGCTACGAAGCATCTTTAGACACTCTAAAGGGCATCTTTAGACATGCTGTTTGGCATCTTTAGGCATTCTACTTTATATTGTCAACAATGCTGAACAGTCGGTTCCATCTAATGCCAGAGAAGCCGTGACGGTCAGGATCGCTCGACCACCAGATGAAGATGGGCTTGCCCACGATGTGGTCTTCGGGCACAAAGCCCCAGTAGCGCGAGTCGGCGGAGTTGTGGCGGTTGTCGCCCATCATCCAGTAGTAGTCCATCTTGAACGTGTATGACGTAGCCTCCTTGCCGTTGATGTATATCTTGCCGTCCTTCACCTGCAGGTCGTTGCCCTCATACACCTTTATGGGACGCTCATACACAGGCAGATTGTCGAGCGTGAGCGCTATGCTCTTGCCCTTTGCCGGTATCCACACCGGACCGTAGTTGTCGCGCGTCCAGTGCTTGTTGCCGTTGAGCGGATAGAGGTCGAGGTCGGAGGCGTCGGTGTTGAGCGTAATGCTCTCCACCAAGTCCTTGCGTGTGGCCAGTGTAGCCACGGCTCTCTTGGTGAGCGGCATGAAGCCCTGAGTGTTTAGGCTCGTGAGGTCTTCCATCGATATGCCCAACTCCCTCATAAGCTCATCGGGCAGGTTCTGACGCAACTTCACGTAGTAGGTGTATTGCACATTCTCCGGTTCCTTGTTGGCCTTGCCGTCAAGATACACTATGCGGTTCTTTATCTGCAACGTCTGCCCAGGCAGTCCCACACAGCGTTTCACATAGTTCTCCCTGCGGTCGGTGGGGCGCGCTATTATCTCACCATACTCCGCCACATTGTTTCGCAGTTCCTCACGCCCGGCGTTGTATATAAGACTATAATACCTCATGCGCTCCTCGGCCGACAGCGAGTCGGGATTGGGACGTTCAGGATATATCTGATAGCCCAGAGAGTAGCACATCTGGTAGTAGTCGTAGGCTTGATAGCGCTGAGCGGAGCACAGTGTGTCGCCTGCAGGATAGTTGAACACCACGATGTCGTTGAGCTGTACCGTACCCAAACCCTTTACGCGGCGATAGTCCCAGTGGGGCCACTCAATGTACGACTTGCAATCCACCACCGGCAGGGTGTGCTGCGTTAGCGGCATGGTGAGCGGCGTCTGCGGTATGCGCGGACCATAGCTCACCTTGCTCACGAAGAGGTAGTCGCCGGTGAGGAGCGACTTCTCCAGCGAACTGGAAGGTATTACATAATTCTGGAAGAAGAAGAGGTTGACGAAATAGACGGCCACGAGGGCAAACACTATGGCATCTACCCACGACATGATGAACCTCACGGGGTGCTCAGCGTCCTTCCACCACTGCCAGCGTATCTTCTTTGTGATATAGACATCGTAGATGAAGGGCACGACTATGAGTCCCATCCAACTCTTCACCCAAACGAGGAAGAGCAGATAGAGCGCTAACACAACCGCAAACTTGAGCCACTGCTTCGGCGTGGGCTTCTGTTTTCTCCTGTCTTTCATTATAAATATGCTTGACTTAGAACTTGAACATGTCGTTGATGGTGAGCAGTCCCTCATGGTCGGCGGTATATTCGGCCGCGAGCACAGCCCCAAGCGCAAAGCCCTTGCGCGAGTGGGCGTCGTGGGTTATGGTTATGCAGTCGGCCTCGCTGTCGTAGCGTATGGAGTGTATGCCCGGCACCTCGTCGCGGCGTATGCTGTCTATGCGCAGTTCGTCGGCGGCGCATGCTTCGGAGCCGCTCACTGTGCCGTCGGCAGCCAGAATGGTGCCCTTCACCCAATGGTCCTTGCGGTCGAGATTGTCTATGATGTCCTCGGCCAATGTAATGGCAGTGCCGCTCGGCGCGTCGAGTTTGTGTATGTGGTGCACCTCCTCCATGGTCACGTCATACTGTCCGAAGCCGTTCATTATCTTGGCCAGATACCTGTTGACGGCTGAGAAGATGGCCACGCCCACCGAGAAGTTCGACGCCCAGAAGAGCGTCTTGCCGCCCTCGGGCGAACACATGCGCTCCACGTCGGCCTTGTGTTCGGCCATCCATCCCGTAGAACCGCTCACCACCTTCACTCCCTTGGCAAAAGCCTTGAGGTAGTTGCCGTAGGCGGCAGTGGGCGATGTAAACTCTATGGCCACGTCGGCCGATGCAAAAGCGGGGCTGTCGAAGTCCTGCTGATTGTCGATATCAATGATGCTCACGATTTCATGACCACGGCTGCGGGCTATCTGCTCTATCATCTTGCCCATCTTGCCATAGCCGATTAATGCTATCTTCATGTTTTTATTTAGGTTTAAAACGTTGCAAAGTTACACTATTTTGACTATAATAGACTGATTGCCAACTTAAAAAAACTGCGTGGCAATGGTCACGCCCTTAATCACTATGGGGCTCTGCTCGTTCATGATGGCATAATATTCGTCCATGTCCCACAGGTCGCGCGCCACGAGAGCCTTCATCTGCAAGCGCAACTGCGGCAGAGTCTGCTCCAGTTCCTTGTCGTCCTTTGGCTTGATGTTCTTCTTCTCGCCCTCCTTGAGGATGGTGTCAATGAGACTCTGCGGCACCTCATACGACTGCTTGAAAGCCTCAAACGAAGCGTACTGCCGCTTCAACTGCTTGCGGTGCTCATCAACATAACGCAAGTTGGAGGACACTATCACACTCTTTGCAGCCAGTTCGCGGTGGAACTTGGTGAAGCGTGTGGTGTCGAGCGGCACGAAATAATCGGGCATGATGCCTCCACCGCCATAAACCACACGGTGCTTGCGCAGAGTGTAGCACTTGAGCGAGTCGGCAAAGTGTATGCTGTCGGCGTTCATCAGTTCGCCGTGTTTCAGTCGGTTGGCCACATCCATGGCATAGTCCTTTGTCTCACCCTTGACGTAAGGCTTTTGTATGCAACGCCCGGCCGGCGTGTAGTAGTGGGCCACGGTGAGCCTAATCATGGAACCGTCGGGCAAGTCTATAGGCCGCTGTACCAGTCCCTTACCGAAGGAGCGACGCCCCACCACCATGCCACGGTCTTGGTCCTGTATGGCTCCCGTCACTATCTCTGCGGCCGAGGCCGTATATTCGTCAACCAGCACCACCACAGGACAGTCCTGCAACTGTCCGTTGCCCTTGGCCTTATACTCCGTGCGCGGCGTACTCCGTCCCTGGGTATAGACTATCAAGTCGTTCTCACCCAAGAACTCGTTGGCCACGGCCACAGCTGCCTGAAGGTAGCCGCCGCCGTTCTCCTGCAGGTCGAGCACAAGGCGCGCCATGCCTTCGCCCTTTAGCTTCTTTATGGCCGTCATGAACTCCTCGTAGGTAGTGGCCCCGAAGTTGCCTATGCGCACATAACCAATGCCGGGACGTATCATGTAGGCCGCATCAATCGACTTCACGGGTATCTTGTCGCGCACCACCTTAAACGTCAGTCTGTCCTTTATGCCGCGCCGCACCACACCAAGCACCACAGTGGTTCCCTTGGGTCCGCGCAGACGGCGCATAATCTCTTCGCGCGCCATCTTCACACCCGCAATGGCCGTGTCGTTCACGGTCACTATACGGTCGCCCGCCTGAATGCCCACCTTCTCCGATGGGCCTTTAGATACAGGCTGAATGACCAGCAGCGTGTCCTCCATCATGTTGAACTGCACACCTATGCCCTCGAAGTTGCCGGCCAGCGGTTCGTTCATGGCCTTCACCTCCTTGGGGGTTGAGTAAGACGAATGTGGGTCGAGCTTGCTTATCATGCCCCTTATGCCGTCCTCCACGAGTTTCTTCTCGTCAACACTATCCACATAAAGGTTGTTTATGGCAAACTCCGCTATCTGCAGCTTGCGCAGAGGACTGTCGGAGCCAAGGTTGACGCGCACTTGCGCCATTGCTCCAACGCCCGGCAGCAACACCGCCGCAGCAAGCAAAAGGTTTTTCACTGTCATGTCGTGTATGGTCTATAGGTTATGGTGTGTTCTGAAAATCCCGCAATGGTGATTTCCCGAACCCGCCTAATGCTAAAGAAATGATGGTGGACTCTATCTGCCGTGCCTACGCCTCAAGCTCCTCGGGACGGTCATCCTCCACCACAAGGTTGTCTATTATGAAGTTCTGCCGCTCCATGGTGTTCTTGCCCATGTAGTACTCCAAGAGCTTCTGCACTTGGTCGGTCTTGTGCAGTGTGACCTGCTCAAGGCGCATGTCGGGACCTATGAAGTTCTTGAACTCGTCGGGCGAAATCTCTCCCAAACCCTTGAATCGTGTTATCTCCGGGTCGGGCCCGAGATCGGCTATTGCCTTTAGCCGCTCCTCATCGCTATAGCAGTAGCGCGTGATGAAGTCGGCCTTCTTCTTTTCAGGCTGTTTGGTGTCGGCCTCGGCTATCACCTCACGGTTCTTAATCTTGGTGCGGCGGTTGCGCACACGGAACAGAGGCGTCTGCAACACATACACATGGCCTTTCTTTATCAGTTCGGGGAAGAACTGGAGGAAGAACGTGATGATGAGCAGACGTATGTGCATGCCATCGACATCGGCATCGGTAGCCACGATGACCTTGTTGTAGCGCAGTGTGTCGAGCCCCTCCTCAATGTCGAGCGCAGCCTGCAAGAGGTTGAACTCCTCGTTCTCATACACCACTTTCTTGGTGAGTCCGAACGAGTTGAGCGGCTTTCCCCTAAGCGAGAACACCGCCTGCGTGTTTACGTCGCGACTCTTTGTTATGCTTCCGCTGGCCGAGTCACCCTCGGTGATGAAGATGCTCGACTCCTCCTTGCGGTCGTTCTTCACGTCGGAGAAGTGCACGCGGCAGTCGCGCAGCTTACGGTTGTGCAGGTTGGCCTTCTTGGCCCTCTCGCGCGCCAGCTTCGTCACGCCGGCCATGGCCTTGCGCTCCTTCTCGCTCTCCTGTATCTTCTGCAACATCACCTCCGCCACATCAGCGTGCTTGTGGAGGTAGTTGTCAACCTCGGTCTTGATGAAGTCGCCCACATACTTGTTTATGCTCACCCCACCGTTGGGCGACATGGTGAGCGAGCCGAGCTTTATCTTGGTCTGGCTCTCAAACATCGGTTCCTCCACGTTGACGGCTATGGCCGCCACAAGTCCGTTACGTATGTCGGTATATTCGAAGTTCTTGCCGTAGAACTCCTTTATGGTCTTGGCTATGTGCTCCTTGAAGGCAC
>CAVHDN010000067.1:0-9130 GCA_963634315.1 Flexilinea sp.
CCATAATCCTTGCGCACCTCATCACAGATGACAGGATAATCGCCACTACGCAAACATGGTGGGAACTTCAAATGAAATGCCGATGTGTCAACCTCATCAATCTCTATTGGCACCATCTTCTCAAGCTGTTTTATGCGGCTTTGTACCTGCACAGCTTTGGTGGGCTTGTAGCGGAACTTCTCAATAAAGTCCTTAATATCGGCCATTTCCTTTTGTTGGTTTTCGTAAGCCCTCAACTGTTGTTCGCGACGTTCTGCACGTAGGGTTACATATTCGTCATATTTCACCTTATAGTCTATGACTTTGCCACACGAAATTTCCAAGGTTCTATTGGTCACATTGTTGATGAACGCCCGGTCGTGACTCACGAGCACCACGGCTCTCGCACTTTGGGCGAGAAATTGTTCCAACCACTGAATACTCTCTATATCGAGATGGTTGGTCGGCTCGTCTAAAAGAAGAACGTCAGGCCTCTGCAAGAGTATCTTGGCCAACTCTATTCGCATGCGCCAACCACCGCTAAACTCACTTGTGGGACGACAGAAATCAGTGCGCTCAAAGCCAAGTCCAACAAGCGTCCGTTCCATTTCAGCCTCGCAATTCTCCGCCCCTAACATCATAAGACGATCATGTTCGGTGGAAAACCGTTCAACCAAATCCATATAATCCTGACTTTCGTAGTCAGTGCGCTCGGCTATTTGTCTGTTCAACTCTTCGACACGCTCTTTCAAACGAGTGACTCCAGCAAACGCCTTGCGTGTCTCTTCAACCACAGTAGTATCGTCCTGCAAACGCATAACCTGCGGCAAATAACCAATAGTTGTATCGTTAGGCACAGCGACAGTGCCTGCTGTGGGCTTTTGCAAACCGCACAGAATCTTAAGCATGGTTGACTTCCCTGCCCCATTTTTTCCTACAAGAGCTATTCGATCATGGTCATTAACCACGAAACTTGCATCTTGAAAAAGCGGTTTCACCCCAAATTCAACCTTAAGGCCTTCAACTGATATCATAACTATCTTATAATGTGGGCAAAATTAGCCAAAATCAATGGAATAAACTAACATAACAAGAGAAATAAAGCTCTAACGGGAAACCTTAATGTGCAGGGTCACACTGCCGCACGGCAGCAAATGGTCATCATGCCGTTTGTTTTTCAAACACATCAAACAAGTCAAAACCATTATAGTCGGCTATGACCACATTTGACAATGGCTTTATCGCCTCGGCTGGGTTGGTCGTGGAAAGTCCGACGACAAACATCCCTGCGCTACGTCCAGACTTCAACCCATTAAAGCTGTCCTCAAACACAACACACTGGGATGGTTTGGCTCGAAAGCGAGCCGCCGCTTTCAGGTAGCAGTCAGGGTCGGGTTTGCTTCGTTCAAAGTCTTCAGCTGTCAGTATGGCATCGAAAAGACTTTGAAACGTCGGACACTTTTCGTAAACGGCCGCCATTTTCTGCCTATTGGAACTGGTAACTACGGCAGTCTTTATTCCTTTTGTACGCAAACTGCCGACAAACGTCTCGAAGCCACCAACAAAATTGAAGTCCATGTCCTTTTCGAAAGCATCCAAACGTTGAGTTATCAGTTCTTGTTTGTCTGCAAGACACCCATTAAAATGTCTTTCGAATATCTGTTGCAAGGTCTGTCCTTTTATTTCAAGTTCTAACCCAGGATGTTCAGGATGAAATTCCCTACATTGTTCTCCCCAAAAATTGGTGTATTGAGGCTCTGTGTCAAATACCACGCCGTCAAGGTCGAAGAGCGCAGCTTTCAGTTGTGAAGTCATTCTTAATAATAGTAAAACGTGGGGCTAAACGCAACACCGCCATTTGCATTAACTTAGTCATCGACAAGTTCACATCAACAAAAAAACCAAATCTCTAAATCTGCCGCTCTGACAGCAGATTTAGAGACAGGCTATTTTCTTGTTTATTCCTAAACGTATGGATGTGTCATCTGATTCTGTCGGCAGCACGTACAAGGCGCTCATCGGCAAGTATTGCCCGGCGTGCCAACAAATAAAACACAAATGCCACTAAGGGAAGTGCAGCTGTGAGCGACGGAACGAAATGTTCTCCTTTGGAAGAGTCTGCTATAAGCTGCCCAAAAACCACATAGATTACGTACCACCCTACAATAAGTAATGAGCAGAATGCGCAAAAACGTGCCTGCAAGACTCTGTTATGGAACATGAAAATGGCATAGACACCCACAGCCGAAGCGAGAGTAAGCACGGCAAACAACGGCCATACGCCACATTGGGTCATGCCATCAGTGGCAGATACCACCCACAGATTGTACTCACGCGCCACTACAAGCCCCTCCACACTGACCGTACCTATCTGAAGGCAAAGGCACACGACACCCACGACTACTGCCGCAAGCAAATAAATTGTCTGTATGCGTTGTATCATGTTTGTGTTGTTTATTTAGGATTGCCCATGTTCGTTAAGATATTCCAGTTAGAGTTGCTTCTCCTCTTCTTGTTGCTGTGCAGCATCCTGCGAGGGGTCACGCCAGTAAACGTTTCCGTCCTGAAACTCTTGTGTGGCCAGCAATGTGGGCTTTGGCAATTTCTCATAGTAACGGGAAATCTCTATCTGCTCGCGGTTTTCGAAAACCTCTTCAAGACTATCATTGTAAGAAGCAAACTCTGCTAACTTCTTACTGAGGTCTTCCTTTATCTGCACCGATATTTGGTTGGCGCGTTTGCCTATAATGGCTACACTCTCGTAGATGTTTCCGGTTTCATCACAAAGATCCATAATGTTGCGGGTCATTGTGTTTACCGGTGCTTTCGATTTCTTGTAATCCATAAGAATTATATAATGTGTAATGTGATTTTATATTGTTTGTTGTCCTGTTAATCCTGAGTCACCTTCTTGCATTGCTTGATGAACTTTTCGGCCGTTTCCCTTTCCTTACTCTCGGGATACTCGTTTATAAAACCGTAGCACTCATCCTCTGCGTCGCGGTAGCGGTCGAGTTTTTTAGCCTCAATGCTCTGTTGGGCAAGTTCATACTTACTCTTCATTATCAAGACGGCAAAATCCTCACGCATCTTTGAATAAGGATAAGTCTTGAGGGCATTTTGCGAAGTGATGATGCAAGCCTCATAGTTAGACCCTCCACTTGTGCAATTGCCAAAATACCCCCCAAGGTCATAGTAGAGTTTTGCGGAGAGATACTCCTTTTGCACCAGTTTGTCTTGCAAGTCAAACAGTTTGTTCTGTGCCACAGTTCTCAACTTAGAGTCTGGAAACAAGTCCATGAACTCCTGATAGGCGTTGATTGCACCTACTGTCTGCGTTTGGTCAAGTCGTGGTTCTGGGGTGCTTGCATAAAGCGACTGGCCGATATAATAAGAAGCCTGCTCTGCATAGATTCCCTTGGGATAAGAGGTGAAATACTTCTTGAATGTGGCCGATGCACTCTCGTAGTCACCGTCACAATACTCTGCCATTGCCAACATGTATAAGCACTCCTGAGCGTTGTCGGTTCCCTTTTGTATGGTCACCATTTCTTGTAACAATGAGATACAGCGGGTAAATTGTCCGCGAGCAAAACACTCTTTGGCGTACTCATATTTATAATCGTAGTCTGACGACTTGTACACACGGTTGTATTGGCTGGCACAACTGCCGAACATCAACACTGCACAAGCAACCAAGAAAATATTCTTCATCGTCATGGTTATTTTGAGCTGCAAAAATACGTATTTTTCAACTAACGGCAAAGACTTGCTTTCCTTTTTTAGCAAAAATAAGGTCTATTATAACGTTTATTGTCGGGCAAATGACTAATTTTGCGCCATGAGCAATTTCAAGCTTACATCGAAATACAAGCCAACTGGAGACCAGCCGGAGGCAATAAAGCAACTTACGGATGGACTGACGCGCGGCGACAGAGCGCAGGTACTGCTCGGCGTGACCGGTTCCGGCAAGACATTTACTGTAGCTAATGTGATAGCCAACGTGGGGCGCCCCACCCTTGTACTGAGCCACAACAAGACTCTTGCAGCACAGTTGTATGAGGAAATGAGAGGCTTCTTCCCAGACAACGCAGTAGAGTATTATGTGAGTTACTACGACTACTACCAACCCGAAGCCTACCTGCCTACCACCGACACCTACATTGAGAAAGACCTGGCGATAAACGAGGAGATAGACCGTCTGCGCTTGAGAGCTGTGTCGGCATTACTCTCGGGACGCAAGGATGTGGTAGTTGTGTCGTCGGTGAGCTGTATTTATGGAATGGGTAGTCCCGTTGCTATGCACGAGAACGTAATTGAGTTACACAAGGGACAGACGATTAGCCGCGACGCTCTGCTGCGACGATTGGTGCAGGCTTTGTATGTGCGCAATGACATGGACTTGCAGCGCGGCAACTTCCGAGTGCGCGGTGATACGGTCGATGTGGCCATGGCCTACAATGAGATTGTGCTCCGCGTGACTTTTTGGGACGACGAGATTGACGCCATTGAGGAACTTGACGCCGTGACGCTCGACCGCATGGCCTCCTTTGACGAATACAAGCTCTACCCCGCCAACCTTTTCATGACATCGCAAGAGCAGACCAACATCGCCATAAGAAACATACAAGACGACTTGGTGAAGCAGGTGGACTACTTTGCGGAGCTGGGCGACAACATAAAGGCGCAGCGCATAAAGGAAAGAGTGGAATATGACATGGAGATGATAAAGGAGATTGGGCACTGCTCCGGCATAGAGAACTATTCGCGCTACTTCGACGGCCGCAAGCCCGGCGAACGGCCCTATTGTCTGCTTGACTTCTTTCCCGACGACTATCTCATGGTGATTGATGAGAGTCACGTGAGTGTTCCGCAGATTGGGGCCATGTATGGTGGCGACCGCGCCCGCAAACAGAACCTTGTGGAGTATGGTTTCCGCCTGCCCGCCGCATTCGACAACCGTCCGCTCACTTTCGACGAGTTCCACTCGATGGTCAACCAAGTGATATATGTATCGGCCACGCCCGCTGACTACGAGTTACGCGAGGCCGAAGGCGTGGTGGTGGAGCAGATAATAAGGCCCACGGGACTGCTTGACCCAGAGATTGTGGTGCGTCAGAGCGAGAACCAGATAGACGATCTGACATACGAGATAAACGAACGCATTGAGCACCATGAGCGTGTGCTTGTGACCACGCTCACCAAGCGCATGGCCGAGGAGCTGTCGGAATATCTGCTCAACCACGGCATAAGTACAGCCTACATACACAGCGATGTGGCCACATTGGACAGGGTGAAGATACTTGACGACTTGCGCCAAGGAGTTTATGACGTGTTGGTGGGAGTAAATCTGTTGCGCGAAGGATTAGACCTGCCTGAGGTTTCGCTCGTGGCCATACTAGACGCCGACAAGGAGGGCTTTCTGCGCAGCCATCGCAGTCTGACGCAGACTGCAGGACGTGCGGCGCGCAACGTTAACGGCAAGGTTATAATGTATGCCGACCGAATAACCGATAGTATGCAGCTCACCATCGACGAGACCACACGACGAAGGATAAAGCAGATGCACTACAACGAAACACACGGCATAACTCCAACACAGATTACTAAGGCAACCAAACAGAGCACTCTGCGCACGGATGCTGGAAGCGATGTCAACAAGGACACGTCCAATGGACCAACTGTATATGTAGAGCCAGAAGAGAGACCAATGGTGGCAGACCCCATTGTACAGCATATGACGCGGCAACAGCTTGAGAAGAGTATAGCCAACATGACGCACCTGATGAAAGAGGCGGCCAAGAAACTCGACTTCATACAAGCCGCACAGTATCGTGACGAGATTGTAAGGATGCAGAAGGATCTTGAGTTGAAGCAGGTTCGGTAATGTTTGACACACTACAATCGTCCAAGTTGCGCAAGCATGCGGAACTTGGACACATTATTATATTAAGGTGGTTGCTTTCACGGCAATAAATGCAAAAATATTTGCCAGTATTCCTAACTATGTTTTAGACCCCTTTTAGAAAAGCGCCTCTTTTCTATGAGAAAAGCGCCTCTTTTCTGGGAGAAAAGCGCCTCTTTTCTGGGAGAAAAGCGCCTCATTTCTACCAGATATTAGGCGCTTTTCTTTTTGGCTCTATTTTAGGACGTTTTGGATGTTAGTCGGATTTATGTCTTTTGTCCTATATTTCACAATGAGTGAGTACTGTTTGTGAGCGCATACGGTATGTTTTTACAATGCGCGGCTTCACTTTATCGTTTTAAATGCGTACCTTTGCACTCTGAATTTCACATTCACATCAATGGACAACAGACAGAATAGCAAAGCATTCTCCATGATAGCCGACATAGACGGCGACTTCAGCGAACTGACCAAACAGGAAATGCCCGACAACCTACCCATTTTAGCAGTAAGAAACTTGGTTCTCTTCCCCGGTGTGGTTTCACCCATACTCATAGGACGGGAGGCGAGCCTCGCACTCGTTAAGAAAGCCGAGAAGACGGGCTGCATAATAGCCGTGGTGTGCCAGCGCGAGCCGGACGTGGAAGAACCGGACAAGAAAGACTTGTACAACTGCGGAGTGTATGCGCGCATAGTGAAGCTGCTGTCGCTGCCCAACGGCAACGTCACAGCCATCGCTCAAGGTCTCGGCAGGCTTGAGCTCGTGGCCATATCACGCAGAAAACCATTTATCGTTGGCACGGTGCGCCCCATGCCCGAAGAGTTGCCTGACAAGGACGACACAGAGTTCAACGCCGCTGCAGAGGAACTACGCCAACTCACCACAGACTACATAAAGGTAAGCGACGAGATACCCGAGGAAGCAGTCTTTGCCGTAAACAACGTGCATAACGACGTGATGGCCCTCAACTTCATCTGCTGCAACATGCCGTTCTCCATCAAGGAAAAGATGGCTCTGCTAAGCAAGGACTCCGTGAAGAAGAGGCTGCTCAGCACCATGCGCATAATGAACAGGGAGCTGTCGTTGCAGAACCTCAAGCAGGACATACGCAACAAGACGAAGGATGACATTGACGAACAGCAGCGCAACTACTTTCTGCAGCAGCAGATAAAAAACATGCAAGCCGAAATAGGCAACGGTGAGAACACTCCTGAAAAGCACGAGTTGCAGGAAAAGGCGAAGAAGAAGAAATGGAACGAGGATACGGCCAAAGTCTTTCAAAAAGAGCTTGACAAGCTTGACCAGATAAACTCGCAAAGTCCAGACTTCAACGTGCAGCTATCCTACCTGCAAACATTCATTGCCCTGCCGTGGGGCGAATACACGAAAGACGACTTGAGCCTGACACGCGCCCAAAAGGTGCTCGACAAAGACCACTACGGCATGGAGAAGGTGAAGGAGCGCATACTCGAATACATAGCTGTGCTTAGTTTGCGCGGCGACCTCAAGTCGCCCATCATCTGCCTTTACGGTCCGCCCGGAGTGGGCAAGACGAGCCTCGGCAAGAGCATCGCAGCATCCATGAAGCGCAAATACGTGAGGGTGTCGCTCGGTGGACTGCACGACGAGGCGGAGATACGTGGACACCGACGCACTTACATCGGCGCAATGCCCGGCCGCATAATCAAAAGCATACAGAAGGCTGGTTCGTCAAATCCAGTGTTCATATTAGACGAGATAGACAAACTCACACAAAACACCGTGAACGGCGACCCTGCCTCGGCCATGCTTGAGGTGCTCGACCCAGAACAGAACACCACATTCCATGACAACTATCTCGACGTGGACTACGACTTGTCAAAGGTGCTCTTCATAGCCACGGCCAACGACCTAAACACCATTCCGCGCCCACTGCTCGACCGCATGGAACTGATAGAAGTGAGCGGATACATAACCGAGGAGAAAATAGAGATTGCCAAGCGCCACCTCATCCCAAAGGAGAAGGAGAACAACGGTATGGCCAATGAGACCAAACTCACCTTCACAAAACCAGCCATTGAGAAAATCATTGAGCAATACACCCGTGAAAGCGGAGTGCGGCAACTTGAGAAACAGATAGACAAGGCCATGCGCAAGCTTGCCCTACGCAAGGCAAAGGACGGTGCCCTACCCTACACGAAAATAACGCCTGCAGAGATAGAAGACCTATTGGGCAAACCACCATTCTACCGCGACATATACCAAGGCAACGACTATGCTGGCGTGGTGACTGGCTTGGCTTGGACAAGCGTGGGTGGCGAAATACTCTTCATAGAGACAAGTCTGAGCAAGGGTAAAGGTTCCAAACTCACTCTCACCGGCAACCTCGGCGACGTTATGAAGGAGTCGGCAGTGCTGGCTTTGGAATATGTGAAGGCCCACGCAGAGGCACTCAACATTGACTACCGCATATTCGACAACTGGAACATACACATACATGTGCCGGAGGGGGCCACGCCAAAAGACGGACCGTCGGCCGGCATAACCATAGCCACGTCGATAGCTTCGGCTCTCACACAGCGCAAGGTGCGCAAGAACACAGCCATGACAGGCGAGATAACACTGCGAGGCAAGGTGCTTCCCGTGGGCGGCATAAAGGAGAAGATACTCGCTGCCAAGCGCGCCGGCATTACCGACATCATCATGTGCCGCGACAACAAGAAAGACATCGACGAGATACCCGACGTCTATCTTAATGGCGTTAGCTTTCACTATGTGGAGAACGTACAGGATGTGTGGGACTTCGCGCTGACCAACGAGATGGTAGATAAGCCGCTGAAGTTTGAGATAGAAGAAGAAAACAAAGACAAGAACGACAAGAAGGCAGTATAAGCGACCAATGACGTTTGAACTACAACACACCGACCCTTGCTCCGACGCTCGGACAGGACTCCTCACCACAGCACACGGCACCATACAGACACCCATATTCATGCCTGTCGGCACGTGCGGCTCGGTGAAGGGCGTACATTTCAAAGAGCTGAAGGAACAGATAAAAGCGCAGATAATACTCGGCAATACCTACCACTTGTATCTCCGCCCAGGACTTGACATTCTTAGGGCCGCCGGCGGACTGCACAAGTTCAACGGTTGGGACCGCCCCATGCTCACCGACTCCGGCGGCTTTCAGGTGTTCTCGCTCACTGGTATAAGGAAATTGCGCGAGGAGGGCTGTGAGTTTCGCTCCCACATAGACGGTTCCAAGC
>CAVHDN010000068.1:0-9090 GCA_963634315.1 Flexilinea sp.
ATAGAGATCTGCCGGCCTTCATCGAGAAATACTTTCAGACGAGAGGGGCA
Source organism: Flexilinea sp. (assembly GCA_963634315.1). Taxonomy (GTDB): domain Bacteria; phylum Bacteroidota; class Bacteroidia; order Bacteroidales; family Bacteroidaceae; genus Prevotella. The sequence goes on from CAVHDN010000068.1 coordinate 51, forward strand.
AGTTGCGACCCGAAGTCGCAACAGCTCATTGCCGACTCGGTAGGGGCTGACCTCTGCCGACTGGTGAGCGAACTGGACAAGCTGCTCATTGCATTGCCTGAAAACGACAAGCGGGTGACGCCGCAGGTGGTGGAAGAACAGATAGGGGTGAGCAAAGATTTCAACGCTTTTGAGCTTCGCGACGCCATCGTAAATCGCAATGTTTTTAAGGCAAATCAGATTATCAAATATTTTGACAAAAATCCTAAGGCCGGAAGCTTGTACAGCTTCCTCCCGATGCTCTTCAATTACTTCCAAAATCTCTTGCTGGCTTATTACTGTCCGCAAAGAAACAGTCCCGACGCTTTGGCCAAATGGCTTGAGCTTCGCAACACATGGGCGGTCAAAGACTACATGACTGGACTGAGGAATTATGCCGGTAGGAAGGTGATGATGATCATATCGAAGATAAGAGAGACCGACGCAAAAAGCAAGGGAATAGACAATCCAAATACGCCTCCAGGGGAGCTTATGAGGGAGCTAATCTTCTTCATTCTCCACTAAAATGCACCAAAAAGTGCTTCAGAAACGCTTCAAAAGCGGCTCAAAAATGGCTCGAAAACGGCTTTTTTGAGCCGTTTTTTTCTGGAAAGAACTTTTTGAAAAGGCGTTTTTTCGGGCTTAAAGTGCCCAAAATCAAAGGCTTTACCTCGTTTTTACCCCTCCAAAACTCGCGTATTTTAAACTTTCCAACCACTCGTTCAGAATACGCGAGTATTTCGATTTTGGGGCTTTTCCTGAAGCCTGAAATTTACAATTAGGCGACTTTAACATATTGTTTTGTTGATTTACAAACACAAAACCAAACGAGAATTCACAAAGAAAGCCATGAATTTACAAACATAAAACCAAACAAGGAGAATAAACAAACGTGAATTAGTGTAGTTTAAAAAGCTGAACTTTACGTTTGTTTTTCTATACGAATGTTTATACACACACAGGTTTGGGGTTGTAAACGCCTAAAGAACAAGAATTTATACAGAAACTTGAATAAAAAGGACGCGTATATATGTCTCTTTATGGTATGCAGGTTAGATTATATATGGTATATTACTTTCTTTGATGGAAAATAACCTTTTAGCGGCCAAAATATTGCTTCTAAACACTAAACAAACGGGTCAAGGCCGATTTTTCCCCTACGGTTTACATTTTGATATGTAAATCTAAAGAATCAGATATTGGTATTTAGGTTTGTATATTTCAGATTTCGAAACGTGAAGTTTACGCTTTAAAATTACCTTTCGCATTTGTTGTTTATCTCAAATAAATGCTTTACCTTTGTAAAGTCAAGGAAAACGGGGCTAAAACACCCCTTTAAACACTAAACGACACAATGAAAGACAGAATTAGACAGGTGATGGAGTCGAAGCACATGAGTCAACAAGTGTTCGCGCAATACATAGATATGTCACCCGCTTCGCTAAGCAGCGTCTTCAACGGACGTACCCAGCCCACTCTAAAAATTGTTGAGGCCATAAAGAAGAAGTTCCCAAACATCAGCACCGACTGGCTCATGTTTGGGGCGGGCTCCATGTATGGTGAGCAAACGAGCAACAACAAAAACGTGGAAGGAGCGAAAATGGTTGAGCCTACAGGTGTTGATGACCGTGAGCCGTCACTCAATTTTGACGCCTCGCCATCGCCTACTCTACAAGGTGGAGCTCAAGCAACTGTTGCTGTTGACAGGGGGCGCGGAAGCCATCGTGAAGTGATTCGTGAGGAGGTTAAATATATTGACAAACCGCAACGTAAGGTTATGGAGATTCGGGTGTATTATGATGACCTTACGTTTGAGAGTTTTGTGCCGGCAAAGAAGTAAATTGCTTTAAAGCGGTGTGCATCTATGCATGATTATTTGTACCTTTGCAAAAGTCTGTTCCAATGAACATCTTGGTGGGCATGGTCGCCAACGACATGGTTCAGGAGCGGCTGGCCTGTCTTGGCGTGACTTATACGTTGTGTAAGCATGGCGCAGGCGTTTGTTTTATGTGAAAGCAATAGATGATTTTTGTATGAAGAAGTTTATTCTCGACTTGACGGTAAAGTCGGTGGAGCGCATGAATGGCCGCTATATACTGTTGCGGCTTACCAGTGGTTCTCCTTTGCCCGATATGCTGCCAGGACAGTTTGTGGAGGTGCGCGTTGACGGTTCGCCGTCCACCTTCTTGCGCCGTCCCATTTCCATTAACTTTGTTGACCGTGCCGCCAATGAGCTGTGGTTGCTTGTAGCCATGGTGGGCAACGGCACTAGGCAGTTGGGCTCCTTGAAGCAAGGGCAGACCCTCAACTGTGTGCTGCCTTTGGGCAACGGCTTCACCATGCCCCGTTCTGCTTCAGAGCGCATACTGCTTGTTGGCGGTGGCGTGGGCGTCGCACCGCTGCTCTACATGGGTGCGGAGATGCGCAGAAATGGTGTTGAGCCAACGTTCCTGCTTGGGGCGCGCAGCGGCAACGACCTTTTGATGCTCGACATGTTTAAGAAGTACGGGCGCGTGTACATAACTACTGAAGACGGTTCGGTGGGTGAAAAAGGCTTCGTAACCAACCACTCCATACTGGAGAGCGCTCACTTTGACCGTATATCCACCTGCGGCCCAAAGCCGATGATGGTGGCCGTGGCGCGTTATGCCGCCAAGGCCGGCATAGACTGTGAGGCTTCGCTTGAGAACATGATGGCTTGTGGTCTTGGTGCCTGCCTATGCTGTGTGGAAAAGACCACCGAAGGCCATTTGTGTGTGTGTAAGGACGGACCAGTGTTTAATATTTTGAAACTATTATGGCAGCTCTAAATGTAAAGATAAATAACCTGAGTCTGAAGAACCCCGTAATGACCGCATCGGGAACATTTGGCTATGGGCTCGAATACGCCGACTTCATGCCCCTCGAAGGCATTGGCGGCATCATAGTGAAGGGTACGACACTGCGTCCGCGTGAGGGCAACAACTATCCGCGCATGGCGGAGACTCCAAGCGGCATGCTCAACTGTGTGGGCTTGCAGAACAAGGGCGTTGACTACTTCTGTGAGCACATCTATCCACAGATAAAAGACATAGACACCAACATGATTGTCAACGTGAGCGGTTCGTCGCCTGAGGACTATGCTGAGTGCGCTGCGCGCATAGATGCCCTTGACAACATTCCTGCCATAGAATTGAACATCTCATGCCCTAATGTGAAGGACGGGGGCATGGCTTTCGGCGTGACTTGTGCTGGAGCTTCGTCGGTGGTCAAGGCTGTGCGTCAGCGTTATCACAAGACCCTCATCGTGAAACTCTCGCCCAATGTTACCGACATTGTCGAGATAGCCCGTGCGTGCGAGGCGGAGGGTGCCGACAGTGTGTCGCTCATAAACACGCTCATGGGTATGGCCATCGACATAGAACGTCGCAAGACGGTGCTAAGCATCAACACCGGCGGACTCAGTGGTCCTGCCGTAAAACCTGTGGCCTTGCGCATGGTGTGGCAGGTGGCCAAGGCTGTCAGCATACCTGTGGTTGGTCTTGGCGGCATAATGACTGCTGAGGATGCGATAGCGTTTCTAATGGCTGGGGCCACGGCCATAGAGGTTGGCACAGCCAACTTCATCGACCCAGCAGTGACCATAAAGATACGTGATGGCCTAAACGCCTGGCTCGACGCTCACGGATGCAAGTCGGTGACGGAGATTATCGGGGCGTTGGAGGATTGACTCTGGTAGGGCCTCCTTTGGACATTGGCAAGAAAAATCCCCTCAGGGAGACAGATATCAAGTCAGTTGCTCCTTGAGGGGATTTCTCTTGCTATGTTGCAGGTGTGTATTAACTCACGTTCTGCATCATTTCACGAGGTTCTTCTTAAGCCACACCATCTGTCCATACTCGGTAGCGTCGCTTGTCCAGTGCTCGTTGATGGGGGTGATTAGGGGTTCCTTCTCGCAGGTGAGAGTGTTCCACACGGCATAGCTCGTTGTGGGCGGACAAGTCTTGTCGTTGTAGCCCCAAGTCATGTAGGTCTTAGCCTTCACTTTGCGTGCAAAGTTCACCACATCGTAGTAGGCCATGGTGTTAATGTTGGCTTGGGTGAACATGCCCGGCGTTTTGTTGAAGTGCGGATAGCCGCCTGTGCGTCCTTTCTCGGAGTAAGCCGCCATGTCGCTTAAGGCTGGGTGGTTGGCAATGCACTGCGTCACCCTCTTGTCGAGTCCGGCAGCCACTATGGCGAGTGCTCCCCCTTGGCTGCCGCCCTGCACAGCCACGTTGCGGCCGTCCCATTCAGGGAGTGAAGTGAGCAGGTCAATGCAACGCACCAAGGCCATGTAAACGTGTTTCATGTAGTAGCGGTCTTTGTTTTCTATGCCGTTGGCCAGATAACCGCCGTCGTTGGAGTTGAAGGCGCGGGCCATATCGTCGAAGGCCGACTGCGGCAACCGTGGGTCAAGGCCGTGTATTTCCATCTCAAGGCGTATGAAGCCGTTTTCGGCATAGTACTTGTGGCGCAGAGGTTCCTTTATGGTCTTGATGCCTGCTCCGGGCGGACAGAGCACTACGGGGTGACTTCCTGCCTTCGCGTTCTTGGGGTATGTAAGGTAGGCATAGACACTGTGTCCCTGCTTGTCAACCTTCAGTTTCACAAGATAACAGTCAATCTTGTCGGTGCAATATTCCTTGGCCAGTTCCTTAGTGTATGACAACGGAGTCTTCTTCAGTTCGTCCATCTGCTTTTGCCAGAACGATGTGAAGTCTTGCGGCTCCTGGGTGAACGGCTTTATAGCGTCAACCGAGAAGCCCACCTTTATGTGGTGTGAGTAGGTGGTGCCGTCAACGCTGACTTTCAGCTCCATGTCGCGGAAGCCAGCGCTTTTTCTTGTGCCCATGTCTATTGTGGCCCGTCCGTTATTCAGTTTCACGCTGCCGCTTTGGTCCGCCTCAAGCATGTCGTTGGCAATCTTGTATTGCACCTCTCCGTCGCGCGGAATGCCATATTTGAAGAATTGCACATCCACCTTAGCCTTTTCGCCAGTCTTGTAGAGCCAGTCGGCATGGTCGGGAACGGTCACCCACAGACAGTCGCTGTGATAGGGATAGTTTTCGGCGTTGAGGCACAGGCACAATAAAGCCATTAGCGCCATTAAGATACCTTTAGTCTTGGTCATTTCTTTTTATGTTTAGGTTTTTTATGTCCTTTGTTCTGTGCGGTTGGGAGAAAAGTGCCGCTTGAGCTCTGCAAAGGTAAGCAAAAAATGGCAAAGACTTGCATTTTGTCATCGTTGGCCACCTTAAATCGATGAGTTTTTCAAAATAAACCAACCGGCGAGTTGCCATGGATATTTGGCATTTGCCCTAACTTTTTGGCTCGCAAGGCGCGTGTTTGTGGCATTATTGCTACTTTTGCTTGTCATAACCAATTGAATAACAACCTAAACCATATAAGATGAAATCCAAAACTACCAAACATTTGTTGCTTGGTGCCATGCTTATGGGCGTTAGCCTTGGCGTTGATGCCCAGCAGTTGGCTTTTCCCGGAGCACAGGGATGGGGGCGTTTTGCCACCGGCGGCCGCACGGGAAGCGTTTATCATGTCACCAACCTCAACGACAGCGGCACCGGCTCTTTCCGCGATGCCGTCAGCCAGCCCAACCGCATAGTCGTGTTCGACGTGGCAGGCGTAATCAAGATCAGTTCACGCATTGTGTTTGCCAAGAACCTCCACGTGGCCGGACAGACGGCCCCAGGAGAGGGCATTGTGGTGTATGGAGACGGAGTGTCGTTCTCCGGTGCCGACAACACGATAGTGCGCCACGTCCGTTTCCGCATGGGCCACAGTGGCTCGTCGGGCAAGGATGCAGCCGGCATAGCCAACGGCAAGAACATGATATTCGACCACTGTTCCTTCTCATGGGGACTTGACGAAGTGTTCTCCATCAATCCTGACGGCAAGGGCACCACACCGCAGATGATAACCCTGTCAAACTGTATCATAGGCCAAGGTCTCTTGTCGCACTCCGCAGGCGGACTCATGCAGAGCGACTCCATCACGCTCTACCGCAACCTCTACTGCGACAACAGCACTCGCAACAACAAAATCAAGGGAAGCCAGCAATACGTCAACAATATAGTGTACAACTGGAGCAGCGGATGTCTTCTCATGGGCGGTGACTCGTCGGGCAAGTCGTGGGTGAACGCCACCAACAACCTCTTCATCAACGGTCCGTCGGGTGGGGGCAACGCCATAACGAGCGGCAACAGCGACTTCAACATCTATGCTGAGGATAACTGGCAGGACAAGAACTGCAATGGTGTGTTCGACCCTTACGAGATACCGCAGAGCGAGTATGGCGGAGGACCGACGTTTGCCGCTGCGCCGTTCAACTACCCAGCCTTGGAGACATGGAAGGCCGAGGAGCTCATCGACAGTCTGCTGCCCTCAGTGGGCGCAAGCTTGCCCTACCGCGACATGGCCGACTTCTACATGGTGCACCAGGTGAAGTCGTTCGGCAAGGAGGGCGCACTCATCTCCACCGAGGAGCAGTTGCCTTTCGGTGCACCTACAACATGGGGAATGAAGTCGTTCAGCAAACCTGCTGACACCGACGGCGACGGCATGCCCGACGAGTGGGAGAGCGCCAACGGCACCGACCCGGCAAAGAACGACGCCATGACCATTGCCGCCAATGGCTATGCCAACATAGAGAACTACATAAACAGCATCAATACTTCCAATCGCACCGTGTTCCTCCGCACACCGTTGTACATGACAACCAAGGCCTCGACCGACAAGACCATCACCATTGGCTGGTCGAACTATACCGAAGGAGCCGACGGCTTCATACTCGAGCAGAAGGAAGACTCTACCTATAAGGAGGTGGCGCGCATAAAGCCTGACGCAGAGCAGCACACCGTGGAGGGACTGACGGCCGGCACTGCCTACACCTTCCGCCTGAGGGCCTACAAGGGTGAAGCCTACTCCGAGTATGCCAGCCTTAACACCAAGACACAGCCCGAGCTTGTCGACATGGTTGACTGCGACAGCTTTGTGGGCGACGACAACAACTGGCTCATAGCCCCCACAGCCGACTCTACGGTGACGCTCACAGGTTCTGTGGAAAAGGATGCCGTGGTGGTGCGCTCCAATGCCAATGTCACCATAGCCGGCTCTGGCTCAATCGACGGCAAGGCTTCGCTCAACAAGACGGGCGAGGGCACTCTCCAAGTGGATACCGAGAACGGATATACAGGAGCCACGGTGCTGCACAATGGCGTGTTCTCGTTTGCCACGCTGAAGAACGGCGGTGAGAAGAGTGCGCTTGGAGCATCGGTGGAATATGCGCAGAACTGGATTTGGGACGGTGGCGTGTGGAACTATACGGGCGCTTCTACCGAAACCAACCGTGAGGCCAAGCTCTACAGCAACACCGAGTTCAACATAGAGAAGGCTTCCACTGTGACAATGACCGGAAGCATACAGGGCGATGCCACTGTCACCTTCAGCGGCAAGGGTACTGTGGTTCCGTCGGGCTCGTCGTTCTTCAAGTACGGCGACACGGAGCTTAAGGACGGTGCCACTCTGAAGCTCACCTACGTGAAGTCGCTGACGGAGAAGAAGGTGTATCTCGACGAGAGCGAGACAAAGAACAAGCTCATAATGTCGGGCGGAAACTTTGAAGTGGAGAACGGTGGAGGCTTGGAGCTCACCTATTGGTTCCCGATAGAGGTGACCGACGGCACATACAGCACATTCGCCATCAACAAGAACGCCCATCTGCGCAACAATGTCACCGGCTCTGGTACGCTGGAGTACAAGGTGCCTTATGTACGTGAGTATTTGGAGGGCGACTGGACCAAGTTCTACGGCACACTTGTGGCCAATGGCCTTGGCTCCGACAAGGACGGCAGTCAGCTGATGTTCCAAAAGGGCTTCAAGGGCATGCCCAACACAAAGATTTGTCTCAAGGGCAACACCCGTTTGGTGTGCTGGAACACCAACGACGAGCAGTATGTAGGTGGCCTTAGTGGCGACAAGGGCACATATCTGAGTGCATCGTCGAAGAACACCACCAATGCGGAGATGATTTGGCACGTAGGCGGAGCCAACACCGACGAGACTTTCAACGGTGTCATCGACAACAAGACGTCGGCAGGCAAGGATGCCAAGACTTACATCGTGAAGGAAGGTTCGGGCATATGGCGACTCACGGGCACCAACGTCTATAAAGGCTCGACAAGAGTGAACAAGGGTACGCTTGTGGTCAACGGCACCAATTCCGGCACGGGTGCAGTGTCGGTGTATAACGACGGTACGCTCCGTGGCGAGGGCACCGTGGCCGGCAAGGTCACCGTGTCGGAGGGCGGCACAGTGGCTGGCGGCGACTCTGTCATCAACGCCAAGGTGCTCAAACTCACCGGCGGTTGCACCGTAAACAAGGGTGGCATCGTTGGAGCCATGCTCTATGCCAACGGCGACAAGGTGCGGGCCAACAGAATAAAGGTGACGGGTGCTCTGGCGGTCAACGACGCTGTGCTCAGCCTCGACATGGACAATGTCGCCAACCTGACCGACGGCATGCAGTTCTATGTGCTCGACCTCAGTGCCGCCACTGTGAGCGGTACGGGCTTCGCGTCGATAGAGCCCGAGACCCCATCGGCCACTACGGTGTGGGACACCTCAGAGCTGCTCACCAAGGGCCTGCTCTACGTGCGCAACGCTGACACCGGCGTGGTCACAGTGAAGGCCGAAAAGACCGATGCCCCCAAGTATGGCTTGGACGGTCTTCGTGTGAACGACAACGCCAAGGGCCTTTACATACAGAACGGAAAGAAGTATGTGGGCAAATAGTGCTCGCTTCGAGCATTCATGAAAAAAGCCGCCAGTTGACACATGTCCGCTGGCGGTTTTCTTTTAAGGCGGATTCTATAAAATTCCCACCTTGTTTATTGTGGCCAAGCTGTTTGAGCTTGTCCATCCACTCCTATTTCCTGACTTCGTCAATGCGTCACCCAAATCAAGATTCGCATGCGGACAGCCC
>CAVHDN010000069.1:0-8962 GCA_963634315.1 Flexilinea sp.
GCCATAAATATAAGGGTATTGGTATATACATGGAATTGTGCAAAGTTAATGCAAACGAGCGAAAAAAGAGAACTTGTTCTCGGTTTTCCGAGTGCAGCTACTTTGCACAATTCCATGTATATACCAATACCCTTATATTTATGGCACATAAAACAGTGGCGGTGCTGCTCGCAATAGGTCTGATGATGGCGTCGTGCAGCGAGAACAAAGAAGAGAAAAAGGCGGAGGCCATGCTCGAAAAAGCAAAGATGGAACTTCAGGAGTGCCAATACGACAAGGCTCTCCACACCATCGACTCCATGCGGAAGGCGTGCCCCGGGGCCATAGAGGCTCGCAAGGAAGGGCTCAAGCTCTACCAGGAGGTGGCCTTGACCCAAGCCCAGAGCGACCTCGCCCGTACCGACAGTATGCTTCAGGCCGCAAAAATAGACTATGAGAAGATGCGCAGCGAGGTGGAGACGGCCAAGAGGGAGCTGCGCGCCACGCCCGCCCAGTTGCAGAGCGTCACGCTCATGAAGATGCGGATGGACTCCCTGCAGGTGCGCTTCGACGTGCAGTGCGCCAAGATAAAGTATATACACAAGAAGCAGAGGGAGTGACCCGAGCCAAGCCATTTCACCCCGCCAAGGTTCGTTTATTACACCGATTTTAAGTAATTTTGCACCGCATATCAAAGTTTATGAAAGAGGAAGTGAACGTTACAGAACAACAGTTTGACAAAGCTGTGCAGCAGTGCCGACAGTTGTTTGAGAAGAAGTTGCACGACTACGGGGCCTCGTGGCGCATACTGCGCCCCTCGTCGCTCACCGACCAGCTCTTCATCAAGGCAAAGCGCATACGCAGTCTTGAGATTAAGAAAGAGGCAATGGTGGACGAGGGCATCCTGCCCGAGTTCATGGCTATAGTCAACTACGGCATTGTGGGCCTCATACAGCTGGAGCGGGGTTTTGCCGACCAGGTGGATATGGACAACAAGACCGCCATGGCCCTCTACGACAAATACGCCCTCGATGCGCTCAACCTCATGAAGCGCAAGAACCATGACTACGACGAGGCGTGGCGCTCCATGCGCGTGAGCAGCTACACCGACTTCATTCTGACCAAGATAGAGCGTGTGAAGGAGATTGAAAACCTCCAAGGCGCGACACTGGTGAGCGAGGGTATTGGCTCCAACTATATGGACATAATAAACTACGCCGTGTTTGGCATAATAAAACTTACCGAGTGAGCTGCAGCAGGAGCCTGAGAGCAGTGGCGGTGAACGCTTGCCGCCTTGTGCTGTCGGCGGCGTTCGTCCTTTCAGGGTTCGTCAAAGCCGTTGACCCGATTGGCACCCAGTACAAGATAAACGACTACTTGGAGGCAATGGGCTTGGCACAGTATGTGCCCGATTTTGCCACCCTGGCCCTCTCGGTGTTCCTCTCGGCAGTGGAGTTCAGCCTCGGCGTGTTCCTCCTCTTCGCCGTGTGGCGGAGGGTAGTGGCCAAGCTGCCGCTGGTGGTCATGTGCGTGATGACACCGCTCACCCTCTGGTTGGCCATTGCCAACCCCATCAGCGACTGCGGCTGCTTCGGCGACGCGGTGACGCTGACCAACTGGCAGACCTTCTTCAAGAACATCGTGCTTTTGGCCTGTGCCGTGGTTGTGGCAAAGTGGCCGAGAGACATGGCACGGCTCATAAGCAGCACCAACCAGTGGATTGTTCTCAACTACACGGTAATCTTCATTCTCATAATATCCGGCCGTAGCCTGTATGCCCTCCCGCAGTTTGACTTCCGTCCATACCACGTCGGGGCCGACATTCGCAAGGGCATGGAGATACCCCCGGGAGCACCGCAACCGCAGTTTGCCACCACTTTCATCCTGGAGAAGAACGGCGATAGGCGCGAGTTCTCGCTCGACAACTATCCCGACTCCACATGGATCTACATAGACACCAAGACCGTGCAGACGGCCAAGGGTTATGAGCCGCCCATTCACGACTTCTCCATAACGAGGAGGGCGGACGGAGAGGACCTGACCGAAAAGGTGCTCGGCGACAAGGGCTACACCTTCCTGCTCATATCGCCGCATCTGGAACAGGCCGACGACAGCCGCCTGGACCTCATAAACCAAATCTACGACTATGCCGAGCGCAACGGCTACCCGTTTCTGTGTCTCACGGCAAGCGGCGACAAGGGCATAGAGCGGTGGAAAGACCTCACCGGAGCCGAATATGCGTTCTGCACGACCGACGCTACAACGCTGCAGACGATGATAAGGAGCAACCCAGGGCTCATGCTCCTGCACGACGGCAAGGTCACGCGCAAGTGGGGCCACAACCAGCTGCCCGACGAGACGGTGCTCAGCGGCCGACTGGAAAACATAGAGGCAGGCACGGCGCCCGACGAGACCACCCTCCACAAGATACTGAACGTGGTGCTGTGGTATGTGCTGCCTCTGCTGGCGCTCACACTGGCCGACCGCCTGTGGGCATGGTCGCGATGGGTGAGAAGAAAGGAAGAGACTAACACGATATATAAACGTTTTAAAACAAAAAAGACAATGAGAAAGAAAATTGTAGCAGGCAACTGGAAGATGAACATGAACCTGCAAGACGGTGTGGCTTTGGCCAAAGAACTCAATGAGACACTCGCTGCAGAAAAGCCCAACTGCGGCGTCATCATCTGCACTCCGTTCATTCACTTGGCAAGCATTGCCCAGTTCCTCGACCAGAACACAATCGGTCTGGGTGCAGAGAACTGCGCCGACAAGGAGAAGGGCGCTTTCACCGGCGAGGTGTCGGCCGAGATGGTGAAGAGCACAGGTGCACAGTATGTCATCCTCGGCCACTCTGAGCGCCGCGGCTATTATGGCGAGACTCCCGAAATCCTGAAGGAGAAGGTGCTGCTGGCTCTGAAGAACGGTCTGAAGGTAATCTTCTGCATAGGCGAGAGCCTTGAGGAGCGCGAGGCCGGCAAGCAGAACGAGGTGGTGAAGGCCGAGCTTGAGGGCAGCGTGTTCAACCTCTCGGAGGCTGACTTCAAGAACATCATCATAGCCTACGAGCCCATCTGGGCCATCGGAACAGGCAAGACCGCCACTGCCGACCAGGCAGAGGAGATACACGCCTTCATCCGCAGCACCATCGAGGCTCAGTATGGCAAGGCAGTGGCCGACGACACAACCATCCTCTACGGTGGAAGCTGCAAGGCAAGCAACGCTCCCGAGCTGTTTGCAAAGCCTGACATCGACGGTGGACTCATCGGCGGAGCGTCTCTCAAGGTGGCCGACTTCAAGGGCATCATCGACGCTTGGAAGAAGTAAAGAAGGCTCACACCTTCAGTCAACAAAGGATGGGGAGGGGCCTATCTATATGCTCCTTCCCCTTCTTAACCCTAAAACAACAGAAATGAAACAATTCGTCACATTATTCCTGTCGGTCATCCTATCGGTTGCCACGGCCCATGCGCAGTCATTCCTCGACAGACTGCAGAGACAAGCCACAAACCAAGGCAAGATAACCGTGACACAAAGTGCGGATATCGACGAATTGGTTAACGGCACAAAGACGGTCACGGCCACTCCATCCGCCCCGAAGAAACAAGCGGAGAGCAAACCTGTCAACCGCTCCGCGGCAAAGACGGGCGAACAGGCAAAGGCGGAGAAGCCTGCACAGCACTCTGCCAGCGGCACCGCGACAAAGCGCACGCCCGCCGACCAGAAGAAGGCAGATGACAATGCCGAGACTGAAACTCGCACGGTGGATACTCGCCCGAAGGTGATGGAAAACAGTCGCAAGGTGAACGGCTACCGCGTGCAGGCGTTTGCCGGGGGCAACACGCGCGCCGACAAGCAAAAGGCGCAGCGCATAGGCAACGACATAAAGATGAACTTCCCCAACGAACCGGTGTATGTGCATTTCTACTCACCGAGGTGGATATGCCGAGTGGGCAACTACCGCACCTATGAGGAGGCCCACCGGATGTTGCTCGAGATACGTGAGCTGGGCTACAAGCAAGCTCTAATCGTTAAAGGTAAAATCACCATCCAGTATTGATGAACCAGGAAACAGAACACTTCGACGGCCTCGACGAGTTGGCCGCACATTATAAAGAGATACTCAACCTCCTTGGCGAGGACATCTCGCGCGACGGACTCCTGAAGACTCCCGTGCGCGTGGCCAAGGCCATGCACGTGCTCACGCGCGGCTACACCATGGATGCCCATAAGGTGCTCACCGACGCTCTGTTCAAGGAGAGCTACAACCAGATGGTCATTGTGAAGGACATCGACTTCTTCTCGCTCTGCGAGCACCACCTGTTGCCGTTCTATGGCAAGGTGCATGTGGCCTACATCCCCAATGGCTACATCACGGGACTGAGCAAGATAGCGAGGGTGGTGGACATCTTCTCCCACCGGTTGCAGGTGCAGGAGCGCATGACGCAGCAAATAAAGGAGTGCATAGAGCAGACGCTCCACCCGTTGGGCGTGATGGTCGTGGTGGAGGCCCGGCACATGTGCATGCAGATGAGGGGCGTGGAGAAGCAAAACTCCATAACCACTACCAGCGACTTCAGCGGTGGCTTCAACCAGGCGAAGACCCGTCAGGAGTTCATGAACCTCATACACAACAAATAGTAGCGTGGGTCTTTCGGAACACGCCATGCATATATATATAAGGTATAGCTTTTATGAGAAAGATTATGTATTTGACATCGTTATTCATGCTCCTCCCATTTTGCAAGGTCAATGCGGGCGAGAACGACGGCACGGAAAAGTATGACAGTCTGTTGCTGCAGAGCGGTGAGCTGGCTCCCGACTTCACAATAACAAACGACCAATATCCCCAAGGCGTTGCCCTCAGCTCGTTCGAGGGCAAACTCGTGGTGCTTGAGTTCTGGGCTTCGTGGTGCCCCGACTGCCGGAAGATTACTTCCAGCATGGCCGAGCTCTACAGAAAGTACTCGCCCAGGGATGTGGTCTTCGTGGGCGTCTCGTTCGACACCGACAAGGAGCAGTGGCAAAGCTACACGAAGAAGAACGGCATGGAGTGGATTCAGTATAGTGAACTGAAGAAGTGGAAGAAGGAAACAACCATCGACCGTCCCTATAAGGTGAACTGGATACCCACCATGTATCTCATAGGCAAGGACGGACGCATTGTCCTCGGTACGGTGAGCATGGCCAAGCTGACCAGGGCCTTGGAGGCGGCGCAATGACCATGGGCTACACCATAAACGTGCACGGGCGGTTGGTGGATGTGGCTCAGCCTCAGGTGATGGGCATACTCAACGTCACCCCTGACTCTTTCTATGCTGGAAGCCGCAAGCAGACCGAAAGGGAGATAGCCGAACGGGCCAACGCCATAGTGGGCGAGGGAGGCAGCATGATTGACGTGGGGGCCTTCTCCACTCGTCCCGGTGCTCCTGAGGTGAGCGAGCAGGAGGAGATGGAACGGTTGAGGGCAGGCTTGTCGGTGGTGCGCCGCGAGCAGCCCCAGGCTATAGTCAGCGTTGACACCTTCCGCCCGTCGGTGGCGCAGATGGCTGTGGAGGAGTTTGGCGCCGACATCATCAACGATGTGTCGGAGGGCGGCATAACCGGCAGGGCCAATGTGCCGCTGGAGCGTGAGGAGGGACAATATCCCGCCATGTTCCGCATGGTGGCGAGGCTGAAAGTGCCCTACATCCTCATGTCGGTGAAGCCCGACGTCAGCTCCATGCTCAAGGCCTTTGCCGCCGAAGTGCAGCAGTTGCGCGACCTTGGTGCGAAAGACATCATACTCGACCCCGGCTTCGGCTTCGGCAAGACGCTTGAAGAGAACTATGCCTTGCTCAGCGAGATGCGCAAGCTCGCGGTCTTGGGCCTGCCCGTCCTTGTGGGCGTGTCGCGCAAGTCCATGATATTCCGTCTGCTTGGCGGCAGTGCCGACAGTGCGCTCAACGGTACGACGGTCGTAAACACTCTCGCCTTGGAGCGCGGAGCCTCGATACTGCGTGTCCACGATGTGAAGGAGGCGGTGGAGTGTGTGGCCGTATGGAAGCAGATGAAGGCTGCAGTGGAGTAGTGGCGGCTCCTGTAATCAACAAATAAAGAACCGGCGTGTGTGTTTCTGCAGCACGCCTCAAAATATCGCTGAATATGTTTTTCGAGTTTGGAATAAAGGACGTTGTCGATATTCTCCTTGTAGCGCTGATGCTCTACTACCTTTACCGACTGATGAAGGAGTCGCGCTCACTCAACGTCTTCATAGGCATCATGATGTTTGTTGTGGTGTGGATTTTCGTGTCGCAGATACTCAACATGCGTTTGTTGGGGGCCATCATGGACAAACTTGTGAGTGTGGGTGTCATAGCGTTGATAGTGCTTTTCCAGGACGACATACGCAAGTTTCTCTACAACCTCGGCGCTCACCAACGCATACGCCACATCCTCAAACTCTTCTCCAACGGCAAGGACCGCTCCAAGGAGGTCGACCGCCAGACGCTCATGCCTATAGTCATGGCCTGCATGGGCATGAGCCGCCGCAAGGAGGGAGCGCTCATCGTGATGGAAAGGACGGCTTCGCTCGACGAGATAGTGGCCACTGGCGACGTGATAGATGCTTGCATAAACCAGCGGCTCATAGAGAACATATTCTTCAAGAACTCACCCCTGCACGACGGGGCTATGGTCATCTCCGACAAACGCATAAAGGCGGCGGGCTGCATACTGCCTGTGTCGCACAACATGGACATTCCCAAGGAACTGGGCCTGCGCCACAGGGCGGCTTTGGGCATATCGCAAGACTGCGACGCCATAGCCATTGTGGTGTCGGAGGAGACGGGCGGCATATCCGTAGCCATCAATGGCGAGTTTCAGCTGCGCCTGTCGGCTGAGAAGCTCGAGAGCATTCTCACCGCCGAGATGACCGCTTGACTTTAGTCGTGCCCTAAAAATCCCTTAGTGTCGCTTAGGTCTTAGTAGGATGCGGTGCAGGCTATGCCCATCGCAATTACCCTGTCCCTTATGGCGTTGAGAACCTCGGGCGAAGCCTTCGCAAGTCCGTGGTCGGGCGTCTCGCGGTCAATGGTGTATATCATGACCGCCTCCGGTCCTATGCTTCTCACTGCCTCAAGCCACGGAGCCACATATTCCTCGCTCGTGTTATCAACACTCCTGCCCTCGCTTTCGCCGCAAAGAAACATCGTTTGCACTATCACGTGACCGCCGAAAGCCTTCATCCCCTCCACAATGCTCTCCACACGGTAGTTGCCGCCTGGCCTGTCCACCATCCTTATGAACTGCTCGTTTACTGTGTCGAGCTTCAGAATGTTGTTATCCACACGCATCAGCGCATCGTGAACGGTCTTCTTGTGTATGAAGGTCGAATTGCTCAGCACCGAAATCTTTGCCTTGGGAAAATACTTGTCGCGCAGCTTAGTGGTGTCGTCTATTATCTCGGCGAAGTGCGGATGACTCGTCGGCTCGCCGTTGCCCGCGAAAGTGAGCACATCAGGACAAGGGCCGTGGGCCGCCATGTCGCGCAACCGTGCCTCAAGTGCCGCAGCCACTTCCTCGCGGGTAGGCAGTTTGCGCGTGGGCCGGTGGTCTTTGTTGAAGCCGCACTCACAGTAGATGCAGTCGAAAGTACAACTCTTGCCGTCGGCAGGAAGCAGGTTGATGCCGAGGGATACCCCAAGTCGGCGACTGTGCACGGGGCCGAATATGGGTGAAGGATAGATGATGGTGCTCATTTCTTTTGCCTTTCTTTTAGTGTCAGCGACTGTCTCTTGTTTTGTTGACAATCGTCGGCAAAGATAGCTCAAAAGACCCACAACGCAAAGAAACCCAACGCATCTTTTGCTTTGTCTTTCTTTTCAACTACCTTTGCAGCCGAAAAAAGAAACAAAGGCTTGCGAACGGGCGTGATGCCTGAGCCGCAAGCATGTGAAGTTATGGGAATAGTTACGTTCATTAAGCGTTGGTCACTGCTCGTGTCACTGGCCGTGGGCGCTTCGGTCTATCTGTTGTTTGCCAACGTCCCGCTGCTTGTGCCCATAGGCGACGCCGCAGGCCCCATTGCCATCGACCTGTTGCCCGTGGTCATGTTCGCCCTGTTGTATGTCACTTTTTGTAAGATAGACATTCGCGAGATGAAGCCCCGCCTTTGGCACTTCATCCTTCAAGGCATACGCACGTTGCTCTCTGCCTTTTTCGTGTTCCTCATCTGCCTCACCGACAATGCCGATGCCCACCTGGTGCTCGAAGGAGTGTTCATCTGCGTCATCTGTCCCACTGCTGCAGCCGCAGCCGTGGTCACCGAGAAGCTTGGCGGCAGCATAGGCTCGCTCACCACCTACACCATCATAGCCAACGTGTTCACCATGGTCATCATACCACTGTTCTTCCCCATGGTGGAGCGCACAGCCGACATCACCTTCGCCACAGCCGCACTCATGGTGCTCCGCAACGTCACCGCCGTGCTCGTGGTGCCCCTCGTGCTCGCCCTCGTCACCCGGAAGGTTCTTCCCAGTGTGGTGGAGCGCATAAAACGTCTGCGCAACCTCGGCTTCTACATGTGGTGCTTCAACCTCTCCATAGTGACGGGAGCCACCGTGAGAAACATCGTCCACGCCAACCTCTCAGGCCCCGCCATGGCCCTGCTGTTTGTGCTGCCGCTGTTTGTAGCCTTGGCCCAGTTTGCCATAGGCAAGGCCGTTGGGCGGCCGTTCGGCGCAAGCATAAGCGCCGGTCAGGCTCTCGGACAGAAGAACACGGTGGTGGGCATTTGGCTCACGCTCACGTTTCTCAACCCTCTCGCCGCCGTTGCCCCCGGTGCCTATGTGCTTTGGCAAAATCTCATAAACGCCTGGCAGTTGTGGTACAAGGAGAAGTACGGACGGCTGAAATGGTAGCTTTATGAATTAAAAACCTTAACTTTGCACTCAGTTTCGAAAACCTTTTAAACAACAATATCAATGAACATTTGGAAGAAAAG
>CAVHDN010000070.1:0-8807 GCA_963634315.1 Flexilinea sp.
GGGATATTCTGCTGCAGGGTATGGGTCTATGCCCATGTCGCGCAATTCCTGCAGACTCTGTCGTCTGCCGATTTCCTGCTCGCTTAGTTCTAAAACGTTCATTGTTCCTTGTTTTATATTATATAATTGTATAGTTCGGGTGGACCGTTCATTTGGCACACTATTGTTTTGCCTTTTGCGTATCGCCTTTGCTACATTGTTGCAAAATTAATAAATTATTCCTTTAGTCCCAAATGCACACATTTTTTTTGTACTCTACTTAACCCAACTTTGACCCCTACCTACAAATTTCAATAAATTTACAATGGTATTCTAAAAACAATAGTATTATGTCACAAATGATTAACTATGGCGGCGAACTGATTCGCATTTCGCCAAAAGACAGCAAGAAGCAGGAGTATTCAAAGAACAAAAGACTGACATGGTCAGCACGTTGCAGTGGAAGTAGTAACTACGGGAATATCGTCGCTTTTCGTTTGGTCGCATTTCACGGAAATGCTCCTACTTCTTTGCATAGGTCAAGATTATCAGTTTTACAGCTTTACGTTTTTCTTTGCGTTTTTGCTCTCGTTCTGCAATCGGTTGAGAGCCGTCACCACGTAGGTGTAATGCTGTCGGCCGCAGTCGTAGGGAAGCTTGCAGAAAGTGTCGCTGGTTATGCAGTATATCTTCGAGGGGTCGTTCGTGTTAAGCGCTTCACCCTTCGCGAAGCGATAGACCACATACTTCACTGCCTCGTCGCGCCAGTTGTTGCCTTTCGGAGCAGTCCAAAAGAGGATATAGCCATCCGACGTCCACACGGCCTTCAGCCGCTTCACCTTCTTGGGGGCTTTCTTGTCGATGAAAGTCATGGAGGGCTGAATGGCAGGATACTTCCAATAGACTTTGCGAAGCATGGTGCCGTAGCGGCCTATATCGTCAACTATGGTCTTGGAATACCACAACACCGTTCCATCGATGTTGGGAAGACTGTTGTGAAGAGCGAACTTGGCGGGCATTTGGTTGAGCTTCGGATTGTCCGGGTCGGCGTTCTTCACTGTGCGCTCCACGTCCTCGCCGATGTAGAGCGGACGGTTGGAGGCGTGCTGGTTCCACCATTTAATCAAAGTCTTGTAGTCGGCCGTGGGATGTCCTATCTGCCAGTAGAGCTGCGGTGCGCAATAGTCCACCCAACCGTTGTTCACCCACAGCAACACGTCGGCGTAGAGGTCATCGTAGTTTTGCAGGCCCTTAGTGTCGCTTCCGTTGCTCGCGTTCTTCTTGTTGCGGTATATGCCGAAAGGCGAAACCCCAAACTTCACCCAAGGCTTTATGCTCGCTATAGTGTCGTGGAGCTGCTTCACGAAGAGGTTCACGTTGTAGCGCCGCCAGTCGCCTATGTTGCTTATGCCGTTCGACTTCTGTGCAAACAGGCCTTGGTCGGGAATGGTCTCGCCTGCTGCGGGATAGGGATAGAAATAGTCGTCCATGTGAAGTCCGTCGATGTCGTAGCGCCTCACTATATCGCCCACTATTCGGCAAATGTACTCCCGGTTCTCGTCGATGCCCGGGTTGAGAATGTACTGCCCGTCGTATTTGAACACCCTGTAGGGCTGTGTCATGGCTATGTGCGACGGAGCGAGAGCCGCAGTGCCCTTGGTCTTGGCCCTGTAAGGGTTTATCCACGCGTGAAGCTCCATGCCGCGCTTGTGACACTGCTCTACCATCCACTGCAGGGGGTCCCAGTAAGGTCGCGGAGCACGGCCCTGCACGCCTGTGAGGAAACGGCTCCACGGCTCGTAGGGACTGGCGTAGAGAGCGTCACATTCTGGCCTCACCTGAAAGATTACTGCGTTGGCCCCGTCGTGTTGCAAGGAGTCGAGATGAGTGGTGAGAGCCTTTTGCATGGCCGCTGTGGAAAGGCCCTGAAACTGTCCGTTTACGCACTGTATCCAAGCCCCGCGGAACTCCCGTTTCTGTTGGGCGTTAAGCGACAGCGGAAGGAGGGCCATCAGGGCGAAGAGCAATGCAGAAGAAACAGTACGGACGTTTGTGACGTTCTTCACGAATATGGAAGATAATGAATTAATATTCACGTATATAGGGGCTAATGTTCTAGTATTCATACGAGGTGCTTGTATATTTCTTTTGTCCATTCTTCGCCGTTTATCGTGAGCATAGTGTTTATGCCTAGTTTTGAGGCCGCCTCCACGTTGCGCTGTCCGTCGTCGAGGAAGAGCGTCTCGGCCGGGTCTATGCCCTCACTGCTGAGCACGTGGTTGAAGAATGCCTCGTCGGGCTTCATGGCCCCGCACTTGTAGCTCATGTATATAGAGTCCATGTAGTGACTGAGCGAACGTCCCTGTCCGTCGAACCTGTCGCTGAGTGCCCAGGCCATCATGAACGGGTTGGTGTTGGAGAGAAGCACCACGCGATAGCCCTCGTCCCTAAGACTGGTGAGGGTGTCGAGATTGCGCTGGGGCACTTCCTTGCAATAGCCCAGCCAGGCGTATTGACAGCCGTTCCACGTCTGAGAGCGTCCCGTGAGCTTGCTCAGTTCGTTGATGAACTCCTCGTCGGAGATGCGTCCCCGCTCCAGGTCGCCGAATATGCCCGACTGCGTGTATATGTTGAGCCGCTTCTCTGCGTCTGGGAGCCCAAGCTCCGTGAAACGCTTCACGGCCGTTTCGGGCGAGAGGGTCACTATGACCCCGCCGAAATCAAACAGTATGTTCTTTATCTTGCTCATATTGATGAAAGAGTCTTTGTCTTGTTTTCTACTATTTTTTTATATTATAATACGTCCTAAGGGTGATATTTCGTGCTATATAACAATAATGTATATAAGGGTGAAAAGTGAGCCTACTGCCCGTCGCTGAAGAGGTTCAGCCTGTTCTTCCGCGCTTCGTCGAGCGAGAGGAGATTGGTCTGTTCAGTCTTATACTCCCGTCGCATATGCTCATACCGGCTCTCCAGTTCGTGCTCGAGCGACCGTTCCTCGTTCTTGTCCATGAGCCTTGCCGCTACGAGAGTGTTTTGCGACGCGTCCTTCATCCACACCACGGGTCCTCCATAGACCGGAGCCACCTTCAGGGCCACGTGCAGTTCGCTCGTCGTTGCCCCTCCAATCATGATGGGGATTTCGAGCCCCGCTGCGGCCAGTTCGTGGGCCACATTGACCATTTCCTCAAGACTCGGCGTGATGAGTCCGCTAAGGCCTATCATATCGACATGCTCCTCCCTGGCCCTCCTCACTATCTGCTCGGCGGGCACCATCACCCCCATGTCTATCACCTCATAGTTGTTGCAGGCCATGACCACGCCCACTATGTTCTTGCCTATGTCGTGCACGTCGCCCTTCACCGTGGCCAGGAGCACCTTGCCTGCCTTGGCCCCACCGTCGGTGCGCTGTGCCTCTATGTGGGGCTGCAGTATCTGCACGGCCTGCTTCATGGTGCGGGCTGTCTTCACCACCTGAGGCAGAAACATCTTTCCGCTTCCGAACAGTTCGCCCACGGTGTTCATGCCCGCCATGAGCGGTCCCTCTATTATGCTCACCGCCTTGGGATACTTCTCCAGGGCCTCCGCGAGGTCGGCTTCGAGATAGTCGCCCGTGCCCTTTATGAGCGCATCGGCCAGCCTTTGCTCCACCGTCTGGCTTCTCCACTCCGGCTCTGCAGAGTGCTGATCGGCCGTTGCTCCCGACTCCTTCTGTGCGTCGGCCTTAAGTTTCAGGCCAATGGCTAGCTGCATGAGCGCGTCGGCCGCTCCGGGCGTTCTGTTGAGCACAGCGTCCTCGATGATTTTGAGCTGATGCTCGGGCAAGTCCCCGTAGCTCACCTTCGTAGCGGGGTTCACTATGCCGAAGTCCATGCCCGCCCGTATGGCGTGGAAGAGGAACACGGCGTGCATGGCCTCGCGCACGTAGTTGTTGCCCCGGAATGAGAACGAGAGGTTGCTCACTCCCCCGCTCACGTGCGCTCCGGGCAGATTGGCCCTTATCCAAGCCGTGGCCCTTATGAAGTCGGCTGCATAGCCGTTGTGCTCGTCCATGCCCGTGGCTATGGCCAGAATGTTGGGGTCGAAGATGATGTCGAGCGGGTTCATGCCCACGCGCTGCGTGAGTATGTTATAGGCACGAGCGGCTATCTCCGTGCGGCGCTCGCAGGTTGTGGCTTGTCCTCGTTCGTCGAAGCACATCACCACCGCCGCTGCCCCGTGCCGCTTTATGCATCGGGCACGGCTCACGAACGCCTCCTCGCCCTCCTTGAGCGATATGGAGTTCACTATGCACTTGCCCTGCACGCACTTCAGTCCGGCCTCTATCACCTCCCACTTCGACGAGTCGATCATCACCGGCACCTTGGCTATGTCGGGTTCAGAGCCTATCATGTTGAGGAAGTGCACCATCTCCGCCTCGGCGTCGAGCAGGCCGTCATCCATGTTTATGTCTATCACGAGCGCCCCGTCGGCCACCTGCCGCCTGGCTATGCCCACGGCCTCATCGTATTGCTTTTCCTTTATGAGGCGCAGAAACTTGCGCGAGCCCGCCACGTTGCACCTCTCGCCCACATTGACGAAGCGCACCGCAGGCGTGACGTCGAGCACCTCGAGGCCGCTGAGCCACATGGTCTCGGACTTTGGCACGGGCTTGTGCGGGGCCTTCCCCTCGGCCAGGGGCACATAGCGCGCTATGAACTCCTCGGTAGTGCCGCAGCAGCCGCCTATGATGTTGACCAGCCCCTCGTCTATGAACTCCCCTATCTTCGGGGCCATGCTCTCGGGCGTCTCGTCGTAGAGACCGAGACTGTTGGGCAGTCCGGCGTTGGGATAGGCACTTATATAATAAGGAGCGCGCCGGGCGAGTTGCCTCAGAAAGGGCTTCATCTGGTCGGCCCCGAACGAGCAGTTGAGACCTAGGGAGAATATCGGGAAGGAGCTCACGCTGGCCAGGAACGCCTCGAGCGTCTGTCCGCTGAGCGTGCGTCCGGCCAGGTCACTCACCGTCACGGAGAGCATTATGGGCAAGTCTTTTTTGTGCCTTTCCGTTACCCTCATAGCCGCGTCGATGGCTGCCTTGGCGTTGAGCGTGTCGAATATGGTTTCTATGAGCAGAGCGTCCACCCCGCCCTCCACCAGAGCGTCCATCTGCTCCACGTAGGCCTGCAGGAGAGTGTCGTAGGTGAGCTCGCGCGCTGCGGAGTCGCTCACGTCGGGGCTCATGGAGCACGTCTTGTTGCTTGGGCCCACGGAACCCGCCACAAACCTCGGCCTCTCCTCAGTGGCGAAAGCGTCGGCAGCCCTGCGGGCCAGCCTCGCCCCCTCGAGCGCCATCTCGCGGCTGAAGTCTTCCAGGCGGTAGTCGGCCTGCGATATGCGCTGGCTGCTGAAGGTGTTGGTGGTTATGATGTCAGCCCCTACGGCGAGATACTTGCGGTGAATGTCGCTCACCACGTCGGGGCGTGTGATGTTGAGCATGTCGTTGTTGCCCTTCATCATGCCCCCGATGCCGCCGAAGCGCGAGCCCCGGAAGTCGCGCTCCGTCAGGCCGTATTGCTGAATCATCGTGCCCATGGCCCCGTCGAGCACGAGTATGCGTTGCTTTATGCAGTCTCTTATGGTCATTGTGTGCGTGTTGTGTGGCGCAGTCCTTTTTTTTCAGAAGTGCTTCACGGCCCGGTCCATCTCGCGGCGGTCCTCCTTCTCCTTGAGCGTCTGTCGCTTGTCGTAGTCCTTCTTGCCCTTGCAGAGGGCAATGTCCATCTTGGCCCGTCCGTTGGCGTCGATGAACACCAGGAGCGGCACAATGGTGTAGCCCGTCTGCTTCGTGGCGCTCTGCAGCTTCTGTATCTCCCTCTTGTTGAGCAGCAGCTTGCGGTCGCGCCGGGCCTCGTGGTTGTTGTAGGAGCCGTAGAAGTAGGGGCTGATGTTCATGCCCTTCACCCATATCTCACCGTTGTTGATGAAGCAGAACGTGTCGGCCAGACTGGCCTTGCCCATCCTGACAGACTTTATCTCGGTGCCGGTGAGCACAATGCCTGCGGTGCAGGTGTCTATGAAGAAGTACTCGAACGAGGCCTTCTTGTTGCGTATGTTCACCGGGCTTTTCTTCCTTATCAGATCTTGCTCTTTGTTCATTGTGTGTTTGTTTGGGTGTTTATGGTGGAAATTCTTGGGGACCCACATTTATGTATCAGTGAATTATGGTGGCGAACCTCTCCACGTGGCCGTCAATGTAGCGGGCCACGGCCTCCGTCCACTCCTCCTCGCACTCCACGAACGTGTCGTCGAGGTCGTCAAACTGCGGGAACTGCTCGAACAGGGCCATGAACTCCTCGTCAGTGCACTCCCGCTCTATCTCCGCGCGGCAAGTGCCGTAGAGCTTCCGCACCCTGTTCATGAGCGTTGCCAGGGCGTCAATGCCCCACTGGCGCATCATCCGCCCGAAGGGGTTGTGGAAGAAGAAAGGGGCGTAGCCGTTGTGTATGAGCTGCACGAACCCTCCGTCCATCACCTCCGAGCGCAGCATGTCGTAGGCCAGCAGCGTGGTTTGGTCGGCGTTGAGCCCACCCATGTTCTCGGCGTTGAGCTCCCCGCCTATCGCCTCGTGTATGCTGTCGGTGAACACCTTCACGAAGGCGTCCATCCCTTCAGCCGCCGCCCTGCGCAGGCCAGCGTCGCTTATCTTCACTTCTGTCATGATTCCAACTGTCTAAGTAGTTCACAAAGGTACAACAAAAATCGGTAACGTCTGCAGCTCCGCTCCACATTTCGCACACACGGCGCAGCAGAAGGCGCAAAAAACTAACTGTAATCTGTAATCACACTCCCAGAGAAAGTCTCTTCATCGGTTTTCTTGCCAATAAAATTACTTTTTAGTAACTTTGGCGAGTGCAAAGCCCACGTTTCCTTTAGTGACGAGCCCCCAGGCTGTCCGAGAACCTCTTGCTGCGAATTTTCAACTTTCAATTTGATAGTTGAGTCCTTCGTTTTAGGTTGTTTCTCTTCCGAGCAGACAATCTTTTCCTCCTATAATTGGGGTGTTGCGCAGGTTACAACTTTCAGATTGTAAGCAAGCGAGTTCGGGAATTAGTGTTCTCGGACCCTCCCCAAAAAACGACAGCGTGAAAGAGGCCGTATATCAAAAGTTAGTTTTTCCAAAAGACAGAGGTTATATCCAAGAAGTTGTCGTCTGATTCCCGTTTGTATAGTCGTTGGTTCGTAGTTCTTTCTTTCAGGCAACCAAGATGCTTGATATACGGTCCAACCTTGATATAGTCAAAGTCAGTTTTGTTTATATTTTTGGGCACCTGCATTCTACCGCTATACCATGCGACCTTCAATTGAGGATGTTCACGATGCAGATAACATGCAAGCATTTCGATATATTGTGGAGTAGAGTCTCCACCCATGAAGCATACACACGTGATTTCCTCACCATACTTATCGATAAGTTCCTCGAGAGCCATCGGCGTCAAGGGAAGGCCAACATCATTCCACAAATACTGGCTATGACAACCAGGACACCGACAAGGACAATTGGAAAGATTTATTGCCAATGTGACCTCGTCGGGTATTTCCTGAAAGACTATTGCTGTATTTACATATTTCTGCATGTAGCTATTCAATGTTCTGCGTAATAAAATCTACGTCCAGCCTCTTTTTGCCGTGCTTCAGAGAAGTTGCTCACTCGTTTCAAATAGCCAATTATGCGTGTCATATAATCAACATTCTTTGAATGGCAATGTGGACATTCCTTAAGATAACGCTTGTCTATATGACCGCAGTCATTGCATATCGTGTTTGGTATGTTGAATGTGAAATAATTGCATCCTTCCTTTGCTGCAACGCGTAACAGTTGGCGATACTGCGCCTTCGAAAGGTGTTCCTCCAAGTTCATGTGTAAGGCAGAACCTCCAGTTAGGTGTTGGATATATGGTGCGCCATGCAGCTTAAACTTGTCTATGATGTTCAACGAGTCATCCTCAACGACATAGAAATAGCTATTGTAGCAATCGCGCGGCACGAAATAACCATCTTCCTTGTCCCATTTCGCATGCTTAACCCCAACGTTCTCTGCTGGAATCATCTCACAATTAAACAGTACATCTTTGGTTCTATATTCTTTGTTTTTCTTTTCGACCAAACCAAGTATCCCCTGAACAAACTTCAAATAGTCAGAATTGTCGTTTATCTTTAATCCCATGAACTCTGCGGCTTCGACAAGTCCATTGATGCCTATCGTAAGGTATTGACGTGCAATGTTAATGTAGCCCGCATCAAAAAGCGGCAGCATGCCGTGGCGCAACAACTCTTTCAGGTTCTCGTTGTATGCCAACTGTACCTTATGGCACAAGTCTATTATATCAGTGAGAAATTCCTTGTAGTCTTTGTTATTGTTTACAGCATATTGCACACATCTGTTAAGGTTGATGGTAAGCACACTCTTAGAGCCTGTCGAAACACCACCTGCACCAAGAGTGTAGCTGAAACCATTGTCTTGTATCTCATTGCGTAAACGGCAACAACTTGCCAAAGAGTCGGCATTATCACTCATATATGTAAAGAAAGAGTGGCCTTCCGAATACATCTCCGCAGTGAAATCGCCCCATTCCTTGTCTATGACATCACCGTCCTTGCTCAAAAGTGACATGGTTTCGACTGGGAATGTCAGCACGGTCTTCGTACGTTCTTTATTGAACCATTTCATGAAACGTTTTTGTAGCCAAGACAAACTTTCCCAATCAGGCTGACTTCCATCTGGGAAGTAGAAGTTCCCGAAAAGGCTTTCGAAATATGGCTTGTCATAATAAGCTATGTTCCAGAAC
>CAVHDN010000071.1:0-8784 GCA_963634315.1 Flexilinea sp.
CTATAGTGATAGGGGCGGGCGACACCTGCAAGACGCTCGAAACCCTTGCGCACGTGTGGACGGAGCTGGGACGCATGGGGGCCACACGCCACTCACTTCTCCTAAACGTGGGCGGTGGCATGGTGACCGACTTGGGCGGCTTTGCTGCTTCCACCTTCAAGCGCGGCATAGCGTTCATCAATCTGCCCACGTCGCTGTTGGCCATGGTCGATGCGTCGGTGGGCGGAAAGACGGGAATAAACTTTGGAGGACTGAAAAACGAGATAGGTGTGTTCTCCAATGCAAATTGCGTGATACTCGACACGGAGTTTCTGCGCACCATGGATGAGGCCAATTTGCTTTCGGGCTACGCAGAAATGCTTAAGCATGGTCTGCTGAGCAACAAAGACATGTGGACGGAGTTGTTGTCGTTTGACATAGTTCACCCCGACCTCGCTCAACTACGTCGCATGGTGGCCGACTCGGTGGCGGTGAAAGAACACGTGGTGGAGAACGACCCCACGGAGCAGGGCTTGCGCAAGGCGCTCAACCTCGGCCACACGTTTGGTCATGCCTTCGAGTCGCTGGCTCTGCAGCGCAAACCCATTCTGCATGGCTACGCTGTGGCCTACGGACTTGTGTGCGAACTGTATCTGAGTGTGGTGAAGGAAGGCTTCCCAGTGGAGCAGATGCGCCAGACGGTGGCCTTCATAAACGAGAACCATGGTAAGATGGAAATATCGTGCGACGACTACCTTCAACTCATAGAGCTTATGACGCACGATAAGAAGAACACGTTGGGCACCATAAACTTCACTCTCCTTGGCGGTATAGGCGACATACGCATAAACCGCACCGCCACTCGCGAAGAGATATGTGAGGCTCTCGACTTCTATCGCGAGGGACTCTGAAGAAGAAGTATTGACATGGAAATCTTGACATAAAGATGCTGTGTAGCAGAGGCTCTGCTATACAGTTCCTTATGTCATAGCCTTTCCCAACCAATGGCCAATAGCCACAGCCGCAATACCCACGACAAGGCTTCCCATGATGTAAAGAATAAGCGTCAGGTAGTTGCCGTCCTTAACCAGTGCTCCACTCTCGTTCATGAAGGTTGAGAATGTGGTGAAGCCGCCGCAGAAGCCCGTGGTGAGAAACAACTTGGTTTGAGGCGTGACGGCTCCGCCAAAGGGTAGAGCCGACACGAAGCCGATGGCAAGACACCCGATGATGTTCACTGCGAACGTGGCAAGAGGAAACGGACTTGATACTACTGCAGACAGCAACTTAGACACGGCATAGCGTATGCCGCCCCCAAGAAAACTGCCAAGTCCTACTATGATAAACTCTTTCAAGCTGTTATTTCTTGTCGTAAGCGTGCACTTGGTAGTCGATGGTGTAGTGCAGACCTCGACTCTCCTTGCGCTCTATGGCCATGCGTGTGATGAGGTAACCCACGTTTATCATGTTGCGCAGCTCGCACAGCTCCTTTGTCACTTTCACACGCTTGAACAGGTTCTCCGTCTCCTCGTAGAGCAAGTCCAAACGGTCCCAAGCTCGCTTAAGACGGATGTCGCTGCGCACTATGCCCACATAGTTGCTCATGCACTCGCCCACCTCCTTTACGCTCTGGGTAATGAGCACCTTCTCCTCATTGGTGAGTGTTCCCTCGTCGTTCCACTCTGGCACCTTCTCGTTGAAGTCGTATTCATCGACATGAGCCAGTGAGTGCTTGGCCGCCGCGTCAGCATAGACCACAGCCTCTATGAGCGAATTGCTCGCCAAGCGGTTGCCGCCGTGCAGACCTGTGCATGAACACTCGCCCAAGGCATAGAGCCGCTCTATGCTCGACTGTCCGTTGAGGTCAACCTTTATGCCGCCGCACATATAGTGAGCTGCTGGGCGCACGGGAATGTAGTCGGTGGTTATGTCTATGCCAATGCTCTTGCACTTGGCGTAGATGTTCGGGAAGTGGTGCTTGGTCTCCTCAGCATTCTTGTGGGTTACGTCAAGACACACGTGGTCCAAGCCGTGTATCTTCATCTCCTTGTCGATGGCGCGGGCCACGATGTCGCGTGGCGCAAGCGAAAGCCTTTCGTCATACTTCTCCATGAACGTCTCTCCATTGGGAAGCTTCAGTATGCCGCCATATCCGCGCATGGCTTCGGTGATGAGAAATGCCGGATGGGTCTCGCCAGGATGGAACAGAGCTGTGGGGTGAAACTGCACGAACTCCATGTCGGCCACTGTACCCTTGGCACGATACACCATGGCCTCGCCATCGCCTGTGGCAATGACAGGATTGGTGGTGCTCTGATATACTGCACCGCATCCACCAGTGCACATCACGGTTACCTTGCTGAGGTAAGTATCCACCTTCTGTGTGTCAGGGTTGAGCACGTAGGCTCCATAACAATAAATGTATGGTGTGCGGCGTGTTACCCTTGCCCCCAAGTGGTGCTGCGTGATTATCTCCACCGCGAAGTGGTTTTCCTTGATGTCTATGTCGGGATTGTTGCGTACGGCCTCCATTAGTCCGCGCTGTATCTCCGCTCCCGTGTCATCGGCGTGGTGGAGTATGCGGAACTCTGAGTGGCCGCCCTCTCTGTGCAGGTCGAACTCTCCGTTGTCCTTGCGGTCGAAGTTCACACCCCAATCCACCAGCTCCTTTATTTGAGCCGGGGCGTTGCGCACCACCTGCTCCACGGCACGGCGGTCGCTGATGAAGTCGCCGGCTACCATAGTGTCTTCAATGTGTTTCTCGAAATTGTCTTTTAACAAGTTGGTGACCGATGCCACGCCGCCTTGCGCAAACGTGGTGTTGGCTTCGTCGAGCGAAGTCTTGCAAATCATGCACACCTTTCCTTTGTGTGCCCGTGCTATTTTCAGGGCGTAGCTCATGCCTGCCACGCCGGAACCTATTATAAGGAAGTCGTATTTGAATACCATAACAGTATTTTTATGATTGTGCAAAAGTAGTTATTTTAATCCGTACGTTACAAATTCACAGGACATTATTTTTGTCCTTAAGCCGTTTTTCCGTAATTTTGCGGTCCTATGAGACAATTCTTGCTTTTGCTTTTATTCGTGCTGCTTGCGCCAACAATCGTGTCGGCCCAGGACGAACAACTGTTGGGCAGTGCCGACGAGGCCACGGCGTTTGTTGACACGGTAGATGCTGACAAAGATGATGTTGACACGATTAGCGTTGACTCCGCTTTTGTTGACAAGTCGGCCAATGACACCTTGCCCTGGCCCTACAATGTGCGCACGGCCTTGGATGTTTTGTTGACCAATTCCATGTTTGAGACCTCCCAGGTGGGGCTCATGGTATATGACCTCACTGCCGACAGCACAATATATAGCAAAAACGAGCGACAGCTGATGCGTCCCGCCTCAACAATGAAGCTGGTCACAGCCATTGCGGCCATTGACCGTCTGGGCGGTTCCTATCAGTTGCGCACCTCACTATATTATAATGGTAAGATAGAAAACCGCACCCTTACAGGCGACGTGTATTGTGTGGGCGGTTTCGACCCGCGCTTCAACAGCGACGACATGAGTGCCTTTGTAGAAAGTCTGCGCGGCATGGGTGTTGACACCATACGTGGCCGCATCATTGCCGACAAGTCGATGAAAGATGCGGCGTTGCTTGGTGAAGGATGGTGCTGGGACGATGACAATCCGGTATTGTCGCCGTTGCTCATATCACGCAAGGACAAGTTTGTGGAGCGTTTTGTTGATGAATTGAGCGAGGCCGGAGTGGTGGTTGAGGCTTTCAACTCGGAGGGTGAAGTGCCTCAGGAGGCCCACTGCGTTTGCACACGCTCGCACACCATCGACCAGATACTCATGCGCATGATGAAGGATAGCGACAATCTATATGCCGAAGCGATGTTCTACCAAGTGGCCTCGGCCGTTGGCGGTCGTCCGGCACGCGCCTCCCATGCTCGCTCGGCCATAAAGTCGGTGATAGGAAAGGCTGGGGGAAATGCCTCCATGTGCAAGGTGGCCGATGGTAGCGGACTCTCATTGTACAACTACGTGTCGGCTGAATTGGAGACCAAGTTGTTGCGCTACGCCTACAGAAACTCCAACATATACCTGCACCTCTATCCTTCGTTGCCCATAGCCGGTGAGGACGGTACGTTGAGCCGCCGAATGAGAGGCACCCATGCAGCAGGCAACGTAAGGGCAAAGACAGGGACGCTCACCGGAGTCTATTCGCTCGCGGGCTATTGTACATCAGCCAATGATCATGTGCTCTGTTTCTCCATACTGAACCAAGGGGTGTTGCACGCCAGCAATGGCCGGGCTTTCCAGGACAAGGTGTGCTCCGTGCTGTGCCGACCCTGAACTTTTAGAACACGCATAAATCTTGCTTTTTCCTTTTTTTTGCATTACCTTTGCATAAGGTAAGCTGCACTCGGCAATATGGAGAAAGGAACAACAACAGACATGACAACAGACATCAACGCAAACAACACCGCAGGACAGAGGCTGACCATACGGGTGGGCCGCAGTTCATTGTCGTTCGCTGCCATAAAGATGGAGAGCGGCGAGAGTAGGGTGGTGTTTGAGCCTTACACTGTGCGCAGCGGAGTGTCGCTCGCGGCCAATCTGCGCGAGGCGTTCAAGACGACCGACCTGCCCACGGCGGGCTACCGCAAGGCACTTGTGCTGGTTGATGCGCCAGCGCTGCTTGTGCCTGTCGATGCTTATGACGAAAGCTCTTCCGCGGCAATGTACGCCTACACCTTTCCGCACAACACGGCCACGGTGATCGTAGCCAATGCACTGCCCGACCTCAACGCTGTGGCGGTCTTTGGGGTGAACAAGGACCTGAAGCTTGTGATTGACGACCACTTTGCCGACGTGAAGTTCGGGATTGCTATGGGGCCAGTGTGGCGATACCTCTACCGGCGCAGCTTCACAGGCATGCGAGGCAAGCTCTACGGCTATTTTCACAACCGCAAGCTCGAGCTGTTCCGCTTTGGCAAGAACCGTTTCAAGTTCTGCAACACCTTTGATGTGGACAATGCGCACGACGCGGCCTATTTCCTTTTGTGCGTGTGGAAGCAGTTGGGCATGGACGCAGAGGGCGACGAACTGTTCCTCGTGGGCGACATGCCGGAAAAAGAGTGGCTTGTGGATGAGATGAAGAGCTATCTGCGCCGAGTGTATGTGGTGAACCCTGCAGGCGACTTCAACCGTGCGCCAGTCACGCAGATAAAGGGCATGCCATACGACTTGATGACTTATTTTGTTAGGGGAAGATAACTTTATACCGCTAAGAGGGAGATGAAACGATGCGTATAATAACAGGACAATACAAGGGACGGCGTTTTGACATTCCACGCACGTTCAAGGCGCGGCCCACAACCGACTTCGCCAAGGAGAACATATTCAATGTCCTTGGCTCTTACATAGACTTCGACGGCGCTTCGGCCCTCGACTTGTTTTCGGGCACTGGAAGCATCTCACTTGAACTCTTGTCGAGGGGCTGCGGCCATGTGGTCAGTGTGGAACAGGACAGATACCACCACGCATTCATAGTGCAGTGCTTGAAGAAACTTGGTGACAAGTGCTGCATACCCTTGCGCACCGATGCCCTGCGCTTCATAAAAGCCTGTAGGGAACAATACGACCTCGTCTTTGCCGACCCTCCCTATGACATGCCGGAACTGCCGCTCTTGCCTGAGATGATAATGACTAAGGCGCTGGTGAAGGAGGGTGGTATGCTCGTGTTTGAGCATGGTGCCAAGAACGACTTCAGCCATCTGCCTCACTTTGCCGAGCACAGAGCCTACGGCAGTGTGAACTTTTCCATTTTCCAGTTTTGACTTCTTTCATGTTCCTAAGCCGCAAGTCTGGGAACTGCATGTAAGAACCCACCTTAAAACAGCGGCGAAAGCATTCGGGCTATGCTCTCCCATAGTCTCGTGGGGAACTTGGGCTTCATGCGCATCTCTACATTCTTAAACTCCACGGTCTGTGTCTGGTCGTCCAGGAATATGGCCTTGAAGCGCAGGGCCGTGTCCTCGTTGTATATGAAGGTGTTGCTCTCAAAGTTGTTCTCGAAGCTGCGGAAGTCGAAGTTGGTTGAGCCGCACGACACCAGCGAGTCGTCGCAGATGAGCATCTTGCTGTGCAGAAAACCTCCTGTATATAGGTAAACGCTCACCCCGGCCTCCACCATCTCACGCAGATAAGAACGTCCTCCCCACTCGGCCAGGCCCGCATCGGTCTTCCAAGGCACTATTATGCGAATGTCCAGACCACCCAGAGCGGCTGTTTTCAGAGCGAAGAGCACCGGCTCGTTGGGGAGGAAGTAGGGACTCTCGATATAAATGTAGCGGCGGGCGGCGAGGATGAGTCTGACGTAGCCCTGCATAATTTCCGGATTGGAAGATATGGGACTGCTCGTCACCGTTTGTGCTATGCGGTTGTTGGGTGCCGAGACCAATGGCTGCGGATAGTACTTGCGGTCGGAGATGAGGGTGCGGTCAACGAAGTACCAATCCACGAGAAACGCCCTTTGCAATCCATAGACCGCGCTCCCTTCCACTTTCACCATCGTGTCGCGCCACGGCTTTCCGTCCTTGCCCTTCACATAGCGCAAGGCTATGTTCATGCCGCCAACAAAGCCCACCTTGCCGTCTATCACGATTATCTTGCGGTGGTTGCGGTAGTTCACTTTGCTCGTGAACGACGGGAAGCGCACTGGCAGGAACGCACACACCTCTATGCCCTCCTCACGCATGCGCTCGAAGAACTTGTGACTCACGTTCCAGCACCCCACATCGTCGTAAATCACGCGCACCTCCACACCCTCGCGCGCCCGGTCTATGAGAGCGTCGGCTATGAGCATGCCCAAAGCATCGTCGTCGAAGATATAGAAGTCGAGGTGAATGTGGCTCTTGGCCTTGCCGATGGCCGCCAAGAGGTCGGGGAAGAAAGCGTAGCCGTCGGTGTAGATGTCGAAAGAATTGTCCTTGAACGGCATGGCGAGGTTCTGGTTGATGAACAAGTCCACCATAGGCTTGTGCCTCTCCGCCACTCTGAGTCCTTGCTGCTCCACAAACTCTAGCATGCTGCGCTTGGTCAGCTGGTTCATGCTGCGCTGGCTCACCAGTCGCTCACGCCTTGTGTTCACCCCAAAGAACAAGTAGAAGATCATGCCCAAAAACGGCACAAAGTATATCACAAGCGCCCACGCCATGGTCTTGGCTGGTTGGCGGTTGTCCATCAGCACGTGTATTATCATGAGCACTACGACAATCTCGTAAATGACTACGAATGTGAGATAAAGTCCGTGCATGGTCCTATCGTTGGCGTTGTTGTTTTTATGGAGAGTAAAAGACTCACACGATGATGTCGCTTCCTATCTGTCGGGCGAGAATGTCGCGCAGTTGCTGTGTGTCCTTGTAGTCCTTCATCAGTTGCGTTATGGCCTCCATGTCGTTGCCCGCCTGCTTCAGTTGCGCTTGTATGTCCTTCAGGTGGCTCTTCACTATGTCCATTCTGAAATCGAGCACAAGGTGAGTGATTTTCTGCCGCAAGTCTTCCGCTGTTGTCTTCACCTCAAGACTACGGCTAAGCTGATAGCGGTTGATGGACAGTTGGGCGGCGAGGTTGCTCACCTCCACGTCGTGGTGGTTCATAAAGTAAGCCTCGGCCTTGAACCCCTCATCACCGCAGTGCTCCACCGCCTCACCTAGCATGCGGTTGTAGAGTTCGTTGCTGAAGCGCAGTCCGTCCTGCCCAAGGTCGTAGTCAACATACTGCGCCAAGGTTAGGTCCATAGTCTGTCCGTCTTCCGTCTCCAGTCCCTCGTATATCACCACTTCGCCGTGGCGCACTATGAGCTGCATTATCATCTGCTCCACGCTCGATGTCTGTTCCGCCACGCTGTGCAGTCCGATGGTCGGAGGGGCGGTCGGTGTTTGTAGCTGTCCGTTACTCTGTGCCTCCTGTCCCGTGGCAGTCTCCTGTCCGACTGCTTGCTGTTCCTCAGCACGCTTCTGTCGCCTTTGCTCCCTTTCAGCCTCCTTTGCCTGCTCCTCCTGTCCTCGGCGAATGAAGCGGTTGGCCGTGTTTATGAGCGTCTGCTCACTCATCTGCAACCGGTCGGAGCACTCCCGCAAGTAGGTGTCGCGCGTTATCTGGTCGGGTATCACCGACACACTCTTCACAATGCTGCTAATGGCCTCCGACCTCTTGATGGGGTCGGTAACGCCCTTGAGCATCTGGTCAATCTTGAAGCGGATGAAGTCGGTCTGATTGTCGGCTATGTACTGTCGGAAACTCTCCGCATTGTGCTTCTTTGAAAAGCTGTCGGGGTCATCGCCGTCGGGCAGCACGAGCACCTTTATGTTCATGCCCTCGGACAAGAGCATGTCGGTGCCTCGCATGGCAGCATGAATGCCCGCCTCGTCGCCGTCGTAGAGCAACACGATGTTCGACGTGAAGCGGTGCAGCAATCGTATCTGGTGCACACTCAGCGCAGTGCCCGAGTTGGCCACCACGTTCTCTATGCCGCACTGATGCATGGAAATCACGTCGGTGTAGCCCTCCACCATGAACACGCAGTCCTCCTTCACTATGGCCCGTTTGGCCTGATAGAGTCCGTAGAGCTCGTGGTCCTTGTGGTAAATGTCCGACTCAGGCGAGTTCACATACTTCTGCTGCACGCCCTTCGTGCGCGAGTCGAGCAGCCGCCCTCCGAACGCGTTCACCTTTCCGCTCACGCTCAGCCACGGGAAGATGACCCTGCCCGCATAGCGGTCCACCAGTTCACCGTTC
>CAVHDN010000072.1:0-8677 GCA_963634315.1 Flexilinea sp.
TCAAGTTAAGACACTTGTACCCTTTACTCAACTTTTAGACTTTACAAACTACTAGGTTTGTCGCGAGGACACGCCAAGCCCTTCTCTTTCATTCTATGGAGCATCTAAGCGGAAGCGGCAAACTTAGTTGGAGCAGTTCTCAGAACTGCGGCCTCGCGAAGGGTAGCGACCAGTGCGCTGGGGTCGCATTTCGGCGAAATGCTCCTACTACTCCGCTGAGGTCGCAGATAATCAAAAAAAAGGCCGGGTGCATGGAGCATTTGCTCTCATGCAGCCCGGTCTCCCAGTACCTAATGGTAAGGGCCGTGTAAGGGCCGTGTTGTTATTCCCAAATACTGTTATGGTAGTAGCGGAAGTACTGCTCGAAGTAGTAGCTGTTGTCGGGGTTGCTCTCGTCGGTGAAGATGAAGCCCGAGGGGTTCATGGGGTTGCCCTCCTTGTAGCTCACCTTGTAGGTGGTCCAGCCGTCCTGCTTGGCGAAGGCGTCCACCAGGTGCTTGAGTCCAGCGTCGTAGAAGCTGAAGTCGCGCCCGCTCATCTCCATGCCGGTGTAGCGGAAGGCCAGCTCGTTGTCGCTCACCCTCTTCATGTCCATGTGGAAGTGTATCTCGTCGTTGCCGTACCACTCGTTGAGCATGAGCACTATCTGTCCGTCGCCCTCGGGGTGCAGCGTGATGTTGTAGAGCCTGTCGGGGCTGTAAATGCCGCTCTCGGTCATGGCCTGACGCATCTTGTCCCACTGTGTCTTGGTCCACGAGCCCAGTCCGCTGTAGCCGAAGAACCAGTTGTCGTCGCTGTCGTCCTTGTAGAGGTAGTCGGCCAGGGGCTTCGGTCCTATCTTCGCCCCCGTGACCTTATCGACAAACTCGCCCGTCTGCTTGTTGAGCTCCATCTCCACCACGGTGTTGCCCTTATACTCGAAGTTCTCCAGCAGATAGATGCCGTTGGTGAGGTTGCCGTAGGAGTACATGTGCTCCACGTTGTCGCCGCCCACGGAGTCGGGGAAATAGACGAGCAGGTTGTGGTAGCCGCTCAGGAAGCGTGCCTGCATGGTGTCGCCGGCGCATATCATGACGCAGTTGTAGGCGGCGTAGTTGCTGATGGAGTCCGACTGCTTCTGATATTGCTCAGGCGTGGTCTTCATCTTCACCATGAAGAAGGGCAGCTGCTTGGTCTTGCCGCGCCCGAAGATGGTGTCCTCGTTGGCCGAGTAGCGGTCGAGGCAGAACTCGAAGTCGCCCTGCAGGTCTTGCGAGAAATATTCCGACTGGTCGGCGTAGTAGTGGAAGAAGTCGTTGTAGGTGTCGAAGGAGAGCACTATGCCGTTGTCCATCTTGAAGGAGTAGGTGCTCACCACGCTGTCGAGGGCGTTGGCTCCGGGGATGCTTGCCGTTGACGACGACTTGTAGAACGTGCAGTTCTGCTGGTCGAACTTCACGGCGTAGGTATATACGGCGGGGTGGCGTCCGTAGGTGGGGTTGTCGGTGTAGAGTGCCCAGCCATACTCGTTGTTGTTGAACACTCGGCGGTATTCGGCCATCCAGTTGTCCTGCCTTGTGGCGGGGTCAACGCTGAAGATGTCGTCCTCCTTCATCTGGCACGATGTGGCGCAGGTGGCGGCCACTATGGCCAGCAGTCCGTATCTTAGGGTCTTTGCTTTCATGATTGTTGTTCCTTTCTTCATTTTCTTTGTGTTCAACTTATAGGCTTATGTCGTCGAAGTTCACGTTGGCCAGGTTGTTCTCGCGCTCCTGCACGGCCTTGTGCAGAGCCTCGATGTCGAGTCCCCAGTTTTCGCTGAAGTAGGCCTTCACTATGCGCAGCTTCTGGTTGATCTTGGCCTTGCCCGAGGTGCCCGATTTGTCGAGCTTGGCTTGAAACTCCTCGTCGCTGTCGCAGATGTATGAGGAGAAGGTCTCGGCAAAGTCCTCGTCGGCACTGTAGGAGGCGTAGGCGGTGACGAAGCCGAGGGCATAGATTTGTGGGTCGGTCTCGCTGCTGAACTCCGATGTCCACATGCCGCCGAGATAGTTGGTGCCCGTTATCTGGTTGAACTCGTTGGTGTAGGCCACCTTCTGGTGGAAGGTGTGTCCAAACTCGTGTATGATGGTGTGGAAGTAGGTGTCGTTGAGTTCTGCGCGGTCGCGTATCACGCTGTCCTTGGGCATCCAGTTCTCATATATCACGTCGCCGAGGTGGTTCACATACCAGAGGTTGATTTTGTATCCGCCCTCCGAGCTTCCCAGTGTGGCACTTCCGTTGGTGTTCCATCCCGGGTTGCCCACGAGGTGCACCAGTTTGGGGAAGTTGGCACGTATGAACTGCGTGCTGCCCGTCACCTCGTCGAACGCCTCGAAGCAGATGTACTTCAGCAGCCGAGCCATGCGTATGGCGTTCTTCATCTTTGGCGGCACGAGAATGTAGTCCATGCTCGTCTCGTTGTCTTCCCAACGGTAGCGCAGCTCGATGTTGTAGGGTATCACATAGTTCTTGTAGAGCCAGCGGTCAAGGTCGTTTTCAGGAGTCTGCGAGTCCTTGATGACGCTTATGCCCTCGTCGGGGTCGTCGCTGCTGCATGCTGTGAAGCCAAGCGTTGCGGCGGCCATGATTGCGAACAGAATATATTTTGTTTTCATCGGTCAATGTCCTTTCGTTTCTTAGTTCTTGTTTCACCTTGTTTTTATCTCTTCATCTCCAAAGCCTGACGCTGTGCGGGCTGCCAAATGGTGTAGGTGGCGTTGTCGGCAGTGGTCGTTGTCGGGTTGGGCTGCAGTCCGGCGGCGCGCACCTCAAACGGCAGCTGTATGGCCTGGCGCGGGTCGCGATAGTCCATGCTGTCGGTGAGCTCGAGGGCGTTGAGCGAGGTTATAATCATGCGGCGGTAAATCTTTATGCCGTAGCGCTTGATGTCGAACCAGCGCATGCCCTCGTGCAGAAACTCTATGCGGCGTATGAGGAGCAGGGCTTGCAGCAGGTCTTCCTGGTCGCTGCCCTCAGTGAGGCTGAGCCACTCGGGGTTGAGGTGCTTGCGCGGGGCGGGCTTCTCCGGACGGTAGTAGTCGTACTTGTCGGCCCAGTCGCGTATCATCTGCATCGTGAGGTGGTTGTTGGTGGCTTCCTTGGCGTAGATGTAGTTCCAGTTCTCGTCATACTTGTAGGTGTTGTACTCCACGCTGTCGGCCACGAAGTTGCCCGTCCACGTGTTGATGTCGTCCAAACACTTCTCGTTGTCGCCCTTTATGGCGTAGGCCTCGGCGCGGTTGAGCAGAGCCTCCTCCGACTTCAGAGCCACGAATATGGTGCGGTAGTAGCCGGTGTGGGTGTTCACGTTCTCCTCCTCAAAGTAGGCGGGAGTCTTGGGCAACAGGAACTTGTCGCCGTTGGAACTGGCGGTGCTGTAGAACCAGTAGAACTTGAACAGCTGCTGCGACTGCTGTGCCGAGCTGTTGCTTGGTGCCCATGGTGTGGCGAAGAACTCCTCGGCCTGGCCTATGTAGCTGTTGTTGTTGAAGCGGCTTCCGGTCGATGTTCCGCTGAAGTAGTACTGGTCGGTGGAATAGACGGGGCAGAGCAGGAAGTTGGCTTGCTCGCTCGACGAGG
This sequence comes from Flexilinea sp., assembly GCA_963634315.1. Lineage (GTDB taxonomy): Bacteria > Bacteroidota > Bacteroidia > Bacteroidales > Bacteroidaceae > Prevotella. The sequence goes on from CAVHDN010000072.1 coordinate 3,601, forward strand.
TGTATTGCTTGGCGCGTGGCTGCATGTCGTCGGTGGGCATGCCGGCCATGGCGTCGTAGTCGCGCATGAGCTCCTTGGCGTTGCTGCCCAGAGCCAGTGTGGAGTATTTTATCACACTGTCGGGCTTCTGGTAGAACAGATAGAAGCGCGAGGCAAACGTGTAGGCTGCCTTGGAGTTGAAGTGGTAGCGTGGCACCTTATATATGCCGTCGCTCATCAGGCTCATGCCCTCCTGCAGGTCGCGCTCCACCTTCTCGTAGTCCTCGGCCACAGTGCCGCGGTCATACTTCGGGTCGAGCGTGGTCTCCGGCTCGGTGGTATAGGGTATGCCCACATCAGTTGCGCTGTGAGACTTGGAGTAGTTCAGGCAGAAGATGTTGGTGAGCATGAAGTGGGCGTAGGCGCGGCAGAGCAGAGCCTCGGCGCGGTAGGCCTTGAGGGTGGAGGTGGTGGCGCCGCCCATGTCGTCAATGGCCTTGAGAGCGTGGTTGGCGGCGGCTATGGCTGCATAGTAGTCCTGCCATATCATCTGCGGGCTCTCGTTGTCCTGCTCGGTCACTTCCTGCCAGCGGAAGCACTGCTCCGAGAAACGGTCGTAGTTGCCGTTGGAAGAGCCGTTGAGGTCGTCGGCGTTGTCCGATGCCAGCTCGGTCACCCTCACGTAAGAGGCGGTGGGGTAGGCCGTGGTGAGCAAGGCTTTTACCTCCTCCTCGTTGTCCACCGTGATGCGGCTGTCGGGAGTGGCGTCGAGAAAGTCGTTGCATGAGCTGCACAGTGCGGCCGAGAGCAGTGCGGCCAGCATGTATGTCTTGTTTATATGTTTTCTGTTCATGATGTTTTTGTCTTTAGAAACCTATTCTTGCTGTAAACGTGTACTGTTTGGGCATAGGCGAAGCCACACCGCCCGTGTTGAAGAACTCTGGGTCGTTGCCGTTGAGCTTCTTGTCGGCATATATCAGGAACAAGTTGGTGGCCTGCAGCTTCAGGTTGAGGTTGTTGAGTCCCAGCTTGGCCATCCATTTGCCGTGGAAAGTGTAGTCGAGCGAAATCTCCTTCATGCGTATGAAGTCGCCCTTGGCTATGCGCTCCGTGGAATAGTTGTAGGCGTTGTAGGCCACCGACAGGTTGGGGTTGAGGAAGTTCTGGCGGGCCGACGGTATGACGGGCACCGTGGTCATGTTCTCCTCGCCCGACGACGACCAGCGGTTGTTGAACTCGCGCGGCGTGGCCACCATGTCGGAGTATGTGTTGGAGAACACTGGGTCGAGGCGCACCACGTTGCCGAACGAATAGACCACGAAGACGTTCAGGCGGAAGCCCTTGTAGCTGAAGGTGTTCTCCAGCGAACCGTAGTCGGTGGGGTCGGAGGATCCTTCATACTTCAGCCAGCTCAGGTCGGCATATTCCTGGAAGTTGATGTCGTCGGTGGTCGTCTCGCCGCCAGCCACCTTGAACGTGGGCAGACCCTCGTTGGTGAGCTTGTTGAACGGTATGCTGAAGATGGAGCGCACGGGATAGCCCTCGAGAGCGAAGCCATTGCCGCGCACAAGGTCTATTATGCGTGAGGTGTTCTTCAGGTTGGTCACCTCGTTGTGCTGGTGGGAGTAGAGGAAGGTGGTGGCCCACTCAAAGTCCTTGGTCTTGATGTTGGTGGTGCTCAGCGACAGCTCGAAGCCTCCCGACTTCATGTCGGCAATGTTTCCGTACTTGTCAATCTCGCCACCCACGCCCTGCACGGTTATGGGGCCTATGAGGTCGAAGTTGCGGCGGTCATACCAGCTCAGCTCCAGGTTGATGCGGTTGTTGAGGAAGCCCATGTCGGCCGTAAGGCTCAGCTCGTGCTTCTTCTCGTAGGTGAGGTCGGAGTTGCCGAGCTGCGTTATGCGCAGTGCCGTCTCCTGGTCGCTGCTGTTGGGTCGCCAGGCAATCTCGCTGTTTATGATGGCCACCGAGTTGGAAATGTCAAACGGTCCGCGGTCGGCGGTGAGCGAGTAGGAGCCTTTCATGGTGAAGTGGCTTAGCCACGGCTGGAACTGCTTGAACCAGCTCTCCTCGTGGGCGTTCCATGCTCCCGACACGTTCCATGTGGGCAGCCAGCGGCTCTTGCGGGCGCTGCCGAGGGTGTTGGTGCCTTCGTAGCGCAGTGTGCCGTTGAGGATGTAGCGTCCCTTGTAGGAGTAGGTGGCGTTGGCGAAGTAGGCCGATGTGCGCTCCAGGCCGTTGCTCACGGAGTAGTAGGTCGAGCCTTCCTGCGACAGCTTGTCGAACATGGAGGGGTCAAACTTGGCTATGTTGCCCATGTCATACTGGCGTCCCCACTGGCGCGACCAGTTGTTGCTGCGCTTCACCTCGTTCGACTCCAGTCCGGCAAAGAGGTTCATTATGTGCTTCTTGGCAAACACCTTGTTGTAGCTCACCGTGGCGCGGAAGTCCCATGCGGTCATGCGGTAGGTGGTCATGTCGTATATGCCGCCTTCGGGCAGCACGCTCGTGGGCACGGCATAGGGGTCGTTGGGGTCGGTCCAGAGGTAGGGGTTGGAGTCGCGTATGATGGTGTTGTCCATGGCGCGGTAGGCATTGGCCTGGTTGGAGTTCTCGGTCACGTTGTGCTCCGATGTGGAGCTGGCGCGCTTCACGGCTCCGAGCAGGTTCACCTCGAGTCCGGCTATGGGCTTGTAGGTGAGCAGACCCTGAATCTTGAACTCGTTGGTGTTGAGGTCTATGTAGTTGTTGTCCAGCTCGTGGAAGATGTTGAACGCCGTGTAGTTGCGCGTGTAGTACTCGTTGGGGTCGAGCACGCGCGAAGTGTTCAGGGCGTAGGAGTAGGGGTTGATGTCGAAGGCGCGGCTCACCTCTCCGTTCACGAGGTTCACCTCGGAACTGAGTGTGCCCGGCGCGCGCTGTTCACGGCTCGACGCGTTGCCTATCAGGTTGAACTTCAACTTGTCGGAGAAGATGAACGTGGAGTTGAGGTTGGCGGTGTAGCGCTTCACGCGGCTCTGCTTGTACCACCCTGGGTCGTGCATGAGGCTGATGGAGGCGTAGTGCTGGCTCTTGTCGTTGCCCGACGATATTGACACCGAGTGGTTCTGCATGATGCTGTTGGAGAAGAGCAGGTCAAACCAGTCGGTGTTGCGGTATTCCTGGGTGCGGAGCCAAGCGTTGCGACCGGCATCGGTGTTGAGCACGTCGCCCGAGGCTATCAGCTTGGCCAGCTTGCCATACACACCGCTCTGGCTGGCGTTGGCCACGTCGGCGGGGTTCATGTAGCCCTTCTTCTGCAGCTCCTGGTACACCGACATCTGCTCCTGCGAGTTCATTATGTTGAAGTTGTTGTAGCTGGGCTTCAGTCGCATGGTGAACTCACCCGTGTAGTTCACGCTTGTGCGTCCCTGGCGCCCTTTCTTGGTGTTTATCACAATCACACCGGCCATAGCCCTTGCACCATATATGGATGTGGCGGAGCCGTCGCGGAGTATTTGGAAACTCTCAATGTCGTCGGCGTTGAGTCCTGCTATGGCCGAGGAGAGCAGAGTCTCGGCATTGCCCGACGAGAGGTCGTCGGTGTTCACCTCTATCACATTGTCCTGTATCACGCCATCCACAATCCACAGCGGCTGGCTGTTGCCGTAGATGGACGTGGCACCGCGCACCTGTATGCGTGGGGCTGTACCGAAGGTTCCCGTCACGTTCTGCACGGTCACACCGGCTGCGCGTCCCTCCAGCGAACGGCTGATGTCGGGCACACCGTCGAGCTTGGCCTTCGAAGCGTCGATGGTGGTGGTGGACCCGGTGAAGAGGCGCTTGTCCATCTTCTGCATACCCGTCACCACCACGTCGCCAAGCGTTGTGGCGTCGTCCTCGAGGAATATGTTCACGCGCTTGTCTGACACCTTGCGGCGGTAGGTCTTCATGCCTATATAGGAATATTCGAGGGTGCTCCCCGGCTCCACATTATTCAGTGTATAGTTGCCCTCAGTGTCGGTCACGGTGGCGTTGTTGGTGCCCAGCTCCTTCACTGTGGCTCCTATGAGCGGGTTACCGTACTTGTCGTGGAGTCGGCCCGTGGCGGCTTTCTTGCCCGACGCTGACTTCTGGGCGCTGCGGGTGATGTTGATGAACTTGCCCTTCACCGACACACTGTAGGGACGGCCCTTGAGCAGTCGCTTCACTGCGTCGGGAGCGGTCATGTTGCTCGCCGTTAGCGATGTGCGGAGCTTGCTCAGCTCGTCGTAATTGTAGTTGAGCTTGTAGTAGCCCGACTGTCTTTCCACTTGCGACAGGGCTGTGGTCAACGCCACGCTGTCACACTTCAAGGACACTAAATTTCCTTGCGACCATGCCGTCTGCACTTGCATGAACAGCATGACGAAGGAAACAAGCAATGCTGTCTTGAATCTTTCTTTCACCATAACATTCATTTATATAAAACATTCTGTTCTTTTAGTCTCTGCCTATTTAGTTCTTGGTCTATATAGTTTCCGCCTGTTTAGTTCTCTTTCTATACATAATAGACGATGAAATGTAATATCGGGTACCAAAATGCTACATTTTCTTTAATTTTATGTTCTTTTTTGAAAGAAAACATGTCTTTGGTGTGTCTGAAAGCTATTCGAGCATAGACTTCATCTTCCACGTAAGTGCCTACCTCCCGCTGCTCGGCACCATAGCCGTGTTCTTGCCGAACACGCAGAAGGTGAAGAAATAGTGGAAGAAGAAAAAGAAGCGGCCGACGATGAAACGATGATGCCTTAATAACGGCAAAGGCTCTCCACACCATTTGGCGAGGAGAGCCCTTGTCACATAGCCCTTCTCCGCAAAGAGAAGGGCTATGTTTATCGGCCGAGAAACCTATGCTTTTCCAACAGCAAAGTTGTATTTTATTCATCTTAGGGGTATGCGACGGGGCGGATGGTGCAGCCCTGCCGACGGTGGCCGCCGTACTGGTAGTGGGTGCTACTGCTGAAGCGGAGGCAGTACGCGGTGGTGTCGCTGGAAGCGAGCGTACTGGACCAGTAGTAGCCGCGCGAGCCGTAATAGAGGATGTACCCACTGCAGCAGCCAGAGGCTGGAAGGA
>CAVHDN010000073.1:0-8655 GCA_963634315.1 Flexilinea sp.
CTACACGGCAGGCCGGCGCTCATATGTTGTGAAGGACAAGCGTTGGGCTGGTGGCGTGGTGAGGATATGGGTGCTGGCCTTTCCCGACCGCCGGGGTGGAATATGGAAGTTCTGCACTGAAGGGTTTGGCGGACAGGTCAAGATAACCTGCACCATGTGCGACATAGCCAACCAGAAACTGAAGCGTTGGGGCGACATGGGAGGCGAGGAGCCTGGCTCTCTTGAGGCCTCTGCCGACAAGAAGAACTTGCAGGTGGTGGAATGGTTTGCGGAGAACACTACGTCGTTTCTCACCTTCGACAAGGGGCGGCTCCACGCGGCTACTCCGTGTTCATCGGACGGTGACGCTACCGTGGCCGCAGCCGACAAGAACACTATGGACGTGTTCTGCAAGGAATATGACAAGGCGGAGTCGTACAGACGGAGCGTGGCCGAAAGTGTGGTGTTCAACACTCCCGACCCATACATAAACACACTCGGCGGCGTGTTGACCACGGCAGGTGACGGAGCGTGGGACGGCGACACCTTCCTGCACGGGGCCATTGCCTGGCGCATGCAACTGCCGGGGTGGAGAGGCGCTTACATGGGCGACTTCCTCGGATGGGGCGACCGGGCGGTGAAACATTTCGACGCTTATGCGGAGAGCCAAGTGACCGACGTGCCCTGCACCATCAGCCACCCCACTCAAGACAGCACGGAGAACCTCTGCCGAGCAGCCACCGTTTGGGGCTCACCTATGTACAGCAACGGATACATCTGCCGTGTGCCGCACCGCAACAATGTTATGCACCACTACGACATGAACCTCAACTACATCGACGAACTGTTGTGGCACTTCTCCTTCGATGCCGACAGAGACTATATAAAGAAGATGTGGCCAGTGGTGAAGAGACATCTCGCTTGGGAGAAACTCAACTACGACCCGAACGACGACGGACTGTACGACGCTTACTGCTGCATATGGGCAAGCGATGGACTGTACTATAATGGAGGAGGAGTGACCCATTCTTCAGCCTACAACTACCGGGCCAACGTCATGGCGGCACGTCTGGCTGAAATAGTGGGCGAAGACGCGAAACCTTATAGGGACGAGGCCGACAAGATACTGAAAGCCATGAACTCGCAGCTGTGGATGGACGACCTTGGGTGCTGGGCTGAATACAAAGACTTGATGGGACTGAAACGACTGCACAAGAGTGCTGGACTGTGGACGGTTTATACTCCCATCGACAGCTATGCTTGCACACCGGAGCAGGCCTTCAGTGCCACAAGATATGTTGATGAGCACATTCCTCATATACCTATTAATATAGAGGGCGAGAACTCCAACTACTACACTCTGAGCACCACCAATTGGCTTCCTTACGTTTGGAGCACCAACAATGTGGCCCATGCGGAAGTGATGCACACTGCACTTGCCTATTTTCATGCCGGACGAGCCAACGAAGCGTTCTGTCTGATGAAGGGCGACTTGCTCGACGAGATGTATCTTGGGGCCAGTCCGGGCAACATGGGACAGATAAGCCACTATGACGCAGCGCGCGGCGAGACCTACCGCGACTTCGCCGACAATGTGGGCGTGGTGGCCAAGACAGCCGTACAGGGGTTGTTTGGCGTTTCGCCTGAAGCGCTCTACGGTAAGTGCTACATTCGGCCGGGCTTTCCTGCCGAATGGGACAGCGCATCGATAAAGACGCCTTATATTGAATACTCGTTTAAGCGTGAAGGCGACAAGGAGATTTATGACATAACGCAGAACTTCAAGCAAGACTTGCAGATCATCATCCGTCAGAACACAGGCAACGGAAGGTTCAAGGAAACGGCTCTCACTGCCGACAGGCATCAGCATGTAGTGCTCGACAGAGCCAACAGCTCCGACGATATTGACGACAGGATTGTCAGGGACGAAGAGCGGACAGACTATGGAACATTGTTTGACGACGTGAACACCGACGCTTGTCGTATGGTGAAGATGGACAAACTGTTCAACTCCAACGTGACCGACATATTCAAGAACGAATACACCTCGCCTGCCTCGCCCTACACCACACTGCGCATACCCAAGAACGGCTATGGCGAATGGTGTCACCCGTTGTTCTATGCCGAGACCAACGACTCGGTGTTCCGCGCGATGGTGAGCAAGAACGTCTATACGGCACACACCGACGACGGGAAGACCATAAGCTTCCGTTCTCCGGCCAAAGGCAAGAACATAGCCTACACATCGCTTTGGGACAACTATCCCGACAGCATAACAGTGGCGCTGAGCGGCAGGGCCTCACACGCCTATCTGCTGCTTGCAGGCACAACCAACCAGATGCAGAGCAGGATAGCCAACGGCGTGGTTTTCGTGACTTATGCCGACGGCAGTCAAGAGAGTCTGGAGTTGGTGAACCCTGACAACTGGTGCCCCATAGAACAGGACTACTATGTTGACGACTATGCGTTTAAGGTGGATTGTAAGCGGCCTTATCGTGTGCACTTCATGTCCGACAAGGTGAGCCGCAACCTCGGAAAGGCACTTGACATAACTGGTGTCTATGGGCGTGAGATAAAGGGCGGGGCTGGCGAAATGCTCGACCTGCGGCTCAACAGCACCAAGAAACTTAGGAGCATCACGCTAAAGGCTCTCGCCAACGATGTGGTGATAGGACTCATGGGCGTAACGCTGCAAAGGTAGGCGCTCTGGCTGCACGGTGCTCTTGGCTCAAAGGCTTCACCTGCGCACGGAGTGTGCAGGTGAAGTCTCTCCAAGAAAAAAGGCGAGTGCATTGAACTTTTTATCCTTTTCTGTTGTTATTCTGATTACTTTTAAGTAATTTTGGGGCGCAAAACCAACGTTTATATTCGTGGCGAACACTCATCCGCCACTGGTTAGGCGTTGGTGAAAGTAATATTTTTTAGATAGTATAACAACTAAAAAGGCTGATTATTATGAATTTGAACTTAATTAAAACTTTCTGTGAGAGGAGAGATGGTGGGCTGAAGAGACTGGCCTACGACATTGGCATGAGTGAGCAGAACCTGCACCGTTGCATACGCAACAACAAAATACAGGCCAACGACCTCGAGAAAATAGCCGTGCTGCTGAACAAGGACATCCGCGTGTTTTTCGACCAGAGGGTCATAGCCGAAGACAGCGACAGCGCGGGCGACAAAGTTGAGGCTGCGGGCAACGCCTCCACGGCTTTGCAGAGCTCAGGCACCATGCCCGAGGGCATGAGCGTGGCCACTGCCGAGCGCATAAGACTTCTGGAACAGCTTGTGGCGGAAAAGGAGAGGCTCATAAAGCTCTACGAGTCGATATGGACTGAAAAGAAATAGGGCTTTCGGGCTGTTTGAACGTTAGGTTTCACTTTTGATTTTTCGGGCTTTGCGGAAAGAAGCTTTGCGATGGACAAATACATAGAGATAAAAGGCGCTCGGGTGAACAACCTGAAGAACATTGACGTGAGGATACCTCGCGACAAGCTTGTGGTAATAGCCGGCGTGAGCGGCTCGGGCAAGTCGTCGCTCGCTTTCGACACGCTCTACGCCGAGGGGCAGCGGCGCTATGTGGAGAGTCTGTCGGCCTACGCGCGGCAGTTTCTCGGCCGCATGAACAAGCCCGAGTGCGACTTCATAAGGGGCATTCCGCCCGCCATTGCCATAGAGCAGAAGGTGACGAGCCGCAATCCGCGCTCTACCGTGGGCACGAGCACCGAAATCTATGACTACCTGCGGTTGCTCTATGCCCGCATAGGACGCACGTTTTCGCCGGTGAGCGGCGAGGAGGTGAAGAAGCACAGCACTGCCGACGTGCTTGAGTGCATGGGCAGGTTTGCCCGAGGCACCAAGTTCGTGCTCTTGGCTCCGCTGCGAGTGGCGCAGGGACGCACCATCGAGCAGCAGCTGAAGATGAGCGTGCAGCAGGGCTATGCCCGCCTTTTTCTGGGCGGCGACTTCGTCCGCATTGACGACTGCATAGCGTCGGGCGACTATGAGGGACTCAAGTCGGACAGCACCTGGATAGTGATAGACCGCATGACGGCCGACAATTCCGCTGACAGCCTTTCGCGCCTGGCCGACTCTGTCGAGACGGCTTTCTATGAGGGCGACGGCTGCTGCCGCATAATGGTGCTCCCGTCCATGATAGCCTACGACTTCAGCAACCGCTATGAGGCCGACGGCATGACCTTTGAAGAGCCCAACGACAACATGTTCTCCTTCAACTCGCCCGCAGGAGCCTGTCCAGTGTGCCAGGGCTTCGGCAGTGTGGTGGGCATAGACGAGCGGCTTGTGGTGCCCGACCCCTCGCTCAGCGTCTACGAGGGGTGTGTGGTGTGCTGGCACGGCGAGAAGCTCGACGCCTGGCGAAGGGAGTTCTGCCGCAGGGCTGTGGCCGACAACTTCCCCACCTTTGAGCCTTATCACAACCTGTCGCGCCAACAGAAGGACTGGCTGTGGCACGGACTGCCCAGCGAGCGGGGCAAGGATGTGCACGACCAGGTGTCGATTGACTCGTTCTTCCATATGGTGAAGGAAAACCAGTATAAGATACAGTATCGGGTGCTCATGGCCCGCTATCGTGGCAAGACGCTTTGTCCTGCGTGTCACGGCACAAGGCTGAAGAAAGAGGCCGACTATGTGAAGGTGGGCGGACGAAGCATATCGTCACTCGCCTGCATGCCCATAACGAGACTGAAGGAGTGGTTCGACCACCTGGAGCTCACCGAACGTGATGAGACCATAGCCCGGCGACTGCTGCGCGAGATAACGAGCCGTCTGCAGTTCATAGTGGATGTGGGCTTGGGCTATCTCACGCTCAACCGACTGTCGAACACGCTGAGCGGAGGCGAGAGTCAGAGAATAAGCCTCACCACATCGCTGGGAAGCAGTCTCGTGGGCTCGCTCTACATCCTCGACGAGCCGAGCATAGGCTTGCACAGCCGCGACACCCAGAGGCTCATAGGCGTGCTGCGCCGACTGCAGGGCTTGGGCAACACGGTGGTTGTGGTGGAGCACGACGAGGAGATAATGCGTGCTGCTGACTATCTCATTGACGTGGGGCCCGACGCAGGAAGCCTCGGAGGACGCATCGTGTTTGAGGGCAACGCGCGGGCTATCGACGATGATGCTCTGCAGAAATATCCAGAAAGCCACACGGTGAAATATCTCACCGGAGCGGAGAACATTCAGGTGCCGCACAGTAGGCGCAAGTGGAACATGAGCATTCGCATAAACGGGGCAAGGATGAACAACCTGAGGGGAGTGAACGCCGAAATACCGCTGAATGTGCTCACCGTGGTCACGGGTGTGAGCGGCTCGGGCAAGTCGAGTCTCATAAAGGGTGTATTCTACCCCGCCTTGAAGCGCAAGCTCGGCGAGGTGGCCGACGCTCCGGGAGAGCACACGTCCTTGGACGGCGACATAGCGGCGGTGAAGCACGTGGAGTTTGTTGACCAGAACCCTATAGGAAAGAGCACACGATCCAACCCTGCCACTTACGTCAAGGCTTACGACGCCATAAGAGACTTGTTTGCACGACAACCGCTGGCCAAGCAGATGGGCTACACCGCGCAGTACTTCTCGTTCAACGCCGAGGGCGGCCGCTGCGAGGAGTGCAAGGGAGCGGGAGTGATAACCGTGGAGATGCAGTTCATGGCCGACCTTACGCTCGTGTGCGACAGTTGTCACGGCCACCGCTTCAAGAAGGAGATACTCGACGTGCGCTTTGCCGGAAAGAACATTGACGAGGTGCTCAACATGACCATAAGCGAGGCTATAGGCTTCTTCACCGAAAAAGGTGAGGAGAGCGTGGCCCGGCGCTTGCGTCCGCTGGAAGCCGTGGGACTGGGTTACATAAAGCTTGGACAAAGCTCGGCCACTCTGTCGGGCGGTGAAAACCAAAGGGTTAAGCTGGCCTACTTCATAGGTCAGGAGAAGCAGGAGCCCACCATGTTCATCTTTGACGAGCCAACCACCGGTCTGCACTTCCACGACATCAAGCGTCTGCTGCAGGCCTTCAATGCCTTGATAGAGCGGGGCCACACGGTGCTGGTGATAGAGCACAACATGGAGATAATAAAATGTGCTGACCACGTGATAGACCTCGGTCCCGACGGCGGTGAGCACGGAGGCACGCTCGTTGTGGCTGGAACGCCGGAGAAGGTGAGCGGCTGCAAGGAAAGCATAACGGGACAATATCTGAAAGAGAAACTTTATTGATAAATAATTTTGCAGAGCTAAAAAAAAGAACTACCTTTGCATTCGCTATTCCGAAAGAGGGTTTTTCCTTAATGCCGATATGGCTCAGTTGGTAGAGCAATTCATTCGTAATGAATAGGTCCTCGGTTCGAGTCCGAGTATCGGCTCTCTTTTTCGAGAATGGTATTCCAGTGGAAATTCCAGACAAGCGGCAATAGCTCAGTTGGTAGAGCATTGGCTTCCCAAGCCGAGGGTCGCGGGTTCGAGTCCCGTTTGCCGCTCAAGACTCCCCCCCACCCTACATAAGCTCAATATCTTCTATTTTTTCTTCAAGACTTTAAGCATAGGTCGCATTCTGTTTGACGGCGCTTGCGTAGTAGGAACATTTGCGTCAAATGTTCCACAGCGAATATCAAAAAAGCGTTTCTTTTTTGCTTTGTTTTCTTTCGTTTGTTACGTCAAGATTACGTAAATTTGCCTCATCGTTCGTAATTTAAATAAACCAATAACAATAAACAACAATGGAAACACAACCAACAGTAAAACCGTATGTGATAGGCGTTGACCTCGGAGGCACCAACACTGTGTTCGGAGTGGTTGACAGTCGTGGCGAAATCAAGGCTACCACAGCCATAAAGACCCAAAACTACAACACTGCCGAAGAGTTTGTGCAGGGAGCTGTGGCTGCCATGCAGGAGATAATAGACCAAGTGGGCGGCATCGACACCATTAAGGCCATTGGAGTGGGAGCACCCAACGGCAACTACTACGCTGGCACAATAGAGCGCGCCCCAAACTTGGTGTGGGGCAAAGGCATAGTGCCGCTGGCCAAGATGTTCAGCGACAGTCTCGGTGTGCCGGTGGCTGTAACAAACGACGCAAACGCTGCGGCCATAGGCGAGATGACCTACGGAGTGGCAAGGGGCATGAAGAACTTCATAATGATAACCCTTGGCACGGGCGTTGGCTCAGGTGTGGTGGTGAACGGACAACTGGTGTATGGCTCCGACGGATTTGCCGGTGAGCTGGGTCATGTCATCATGGTGCGCGAGAACGGCCGTCTGTGCGGATGCGGACGCAAGGGATGCCTTGAAGCCTACTGTTCGGCTACTGGCGTGGCACGCACGGCCCGCGAGATGTTAGAGAAGAGCGACGAGGAGTCGCTGCTCAGAGCCATGAAGCCCGAAGCCATAACGTCGCTTGACGTGAGTATAGCCGCAGGCAAAGGCGACAAGCTGGCGAAGAAGATATTCGACTTCACGGGAACCATGCTCGGACAGGCATGCGCCGACTTCGCCACGTTCTGCAGCCCCGAAGCGTTTGTGTTCTTCGGTGGACTGACCAAGGCAGGTGACCTCATAATGGACCCGATAAAGAAAGCCTACGACAAAAACGTGCTCAACGTGTTCAAGGGCACTGCCAAATTTCTCATAAGTGGACTGGAAAGTAGTTCGGCTGCAGTGCTTGGTGCAAGTGCGATAGGCTGGGACATAAAGTAAAAAGGCTCAAATGGCCATAAACCAAAAAACAGGCCGCATTGCCCGTTTGGCAGTGCGGCCTGATTTTTATGTTGGTTGCGTAGAGCACGTCGGCATAGTTCAAGACCATGCGCCGACGGTTCTCCAAATTAAAGTGCGGGTACCTCTATCCACCTCACATAGCAGAAGTCCTGACGGTGAGGCAGGTTGTCGTTCTTCGGATACATGCGTATGGCACTCTTGAACGTACCGGCATTGCTCAACTCAAACTTACCCTCAAAGGTGTAGTTGTTGCCCTCATGACCTGTGACCTTGAGCGGCAGTACACTGAACACGCTCTCTTCGCCACTCTCGGCCACACGCAGGTTGACCAGTTCGAGGCCGATGGCATCGTCGAGGCCTTGCTCGTTGATGACATACTTCATGTTGTACTCCGTTCCAGTGAAAGCTCCGGAAGAAGGTATAGACCACTCAGCCGACACAACCGACACGGAGTCCCAACGCTCTGCCACGGTCTCCTTCCACAGGGCAATGTCCTTTGCAAGGCGATTGCCATCAGCCGACAGCTTCTTGAAACGTGCAGCCTGCTTGTTGTAGAACTTGTCGTAGTAGTCGTCCAACTGACGCTTCATTGTGTAGTGAGGAGCAATCTGCGCTATGGAGTTCTTTATCACCTGTATCCATCCCTTGCTGTAGCCTTCGCCGTTCTTGTCGTAGTAGAGCGGAATGATTTCGTGCTCCAGCAAACTGTAGATCGTAGCGGCATCGAGTTGGTCCTGATAGCCCTGGTTCTGATAGGTACGCTTCTCGGTGAGAGCCCATCCTGCTCCCTTGCGGTAGCCCTCAAGCCACCAACCGTCAAGCACAGAAAGGTTGACCACTCCGTTCATCTCGGCCTTCTCGCCAGATGTGCCGGAAGCCTCGAGCGGACGTGTCGGGGTGTTCATCCAAATGTCAACACCCGACACGAGACGGCGTGCAAGCTGTATGT
>CAVHDN010000074.1:0-8554 GCA_963634315.1 Flexilinea sp.
CCACAGTGGCTGAAAATTCACTTCACGTCAAACACGGAACTTTGCAGGTGAGCCGCTTTTCTCCCAGAAATGAGGCGCTTTTCTAAAAGGGGTGCAAAGACAAGTCTTGAAACTACCAAATAATTTTATATTTGTTGCCATATAATCAACCGTCGGTCGTTTTGACACAATCAATGTTATATACAAATCACACGATGTGCCGAGACTTTCACCAGATTTTATCAGCACGATTTCTACCCAATCTCAGTAGGAAGAATCACATTCTCTACTATGGCAAGAATATTCAAAGCCTTGAACGCAAAGGCATGTTTAGATATAGACAGTATCGGTAAGATTGTATTGTGGTAAGCCCTTCGCCGTCACACCTTCATAAGGTCGGCCATGACCATATCGCTCACGAACAGCCCCCTGCGGGTGAGCCGCAGGCGATGACCGTCGCAGCCGAGCAGGCCGTCGGCCACATAAGGAGCGGCATTGGCCAGACAGTAGTCGAGGCGCATGGCCCCGAAGTCGCGCTCCAGCTTGGCCAAGTCTATACCCTGGGCTGTTCGGAGAGACAACATGACAGTGTCGTTATAGCGCGTGTCAAGGTCGAGCGTCTCCATCTCCGACGGCACCGAGTCGTGCTCTATCGCCTCGATGTAGCGTTCCACGTCGGCCACGTTCCACTGTCGGCTGCGAGTGTCATAGGAGTGGGCCGCAGCCCCAATGCCCATATAAGGCATTTCGTTCCAGTAGCCACTGTTGTGGCGCGAGCGGAAGCCCTGACGAGCAAAGTTGCTCAGTTCATAATGCTCGTAGCCGGCTGCACCGAGACGTTCGCAGAGCGTATAGTACATGCCGCGGCTCACCTCCTCGTCAACCTCCTTGACGCTGTGCTCCTTCCTCATTCTGAAAAGCCTTGTTCCCTCCTCATAGGTCAGACTATAAGCCGAGATGTGCTCCACATCCAAAGCTATGGCCCGTTCCATATCACTCCGCCAGTCATTCATTGTCTCACCGGGGAAGCCAAACATAAGGTCTATGCTTATGTTGCCGATGCCCGCACTGCGCAGACGCCCCACGGCAGTCTCCACCTCGGCGGCAGTGTGACGACGATGCAAGAAGCGCAGACGGTCGTCGCTAAACGTCTGCACACCCATGCTTATGCGGTTGACAGACAGGGCTGCCAACGCCTCGGCATAGTCGAGGGTGATGTCGTCGGGGTTGCACTCCATCGTGACCTCCGTGGCCGCAGAGCAGTCGATGCCCGAAAAAAGCCTTTGCAGCAGCTCCGGCGACAGTTGGCTCGGAGTGCCGCCACCTATATATATAGTGTGCCAAGGAGCGCTGATGTAGTCGCGCCTCAAGTGCAGCTCCTTGAGCAACGCCTCCACATACAAGGGGCGCAGACGGGCAAGTGTGGTGGAATAGAAGCCACAATAGATGCACCGGCTCGCGCAAAAAGGAATGTGTATGTAAAGACCTGCCATAATGAGAATTTTGGTGCAAAAATACTAATATTGCTTAACATGCGGAAGTTTTCCTCTTCCATAGTTTGCCGTTACGAACTAAAAGTTCTACCTTAGAGGCCGAATAACAGTCAAGCTTTGGCTTGTAAATAGTAAAAACCTAAAATCTATTAGCCAAATGAAGGTATATCAGACAAACGAGATCAAGAACATCGCATTGCTTGGCAGTGCGGGTAGCGGCAAGACCACTCTTGCCGAGTCAATGCTTTACGAAGCTGGAACAATCAAGCGTCGCGGCTCTATTGAGGCCAAGAACACAGTGAGCGACTATTTTCCGGTGGAGCAGGAATATGGCTATTCCGTGTTCTCCACCGTTTTCAATGTGGAGTGGAACAACAAGAAGCTCAACATAATAGACTGTCCGGGTTCCGATGACTTCGTTGGCGGTGCCATCACAGCCCTCAACGTGACCGACCAGGCAGTATTGCTCATCAACGGGCAGTATGGCCCCGAGGTGGGCACGCAGAACAACTTCCGCTACACCGAGAAGCTGCACAAGCCCGTGATATTCCTCGTCAACCAGTTGGACAGCGACAAGTGCGACTTTGACACCATCATAGCCAACATGAAGGACATTTACGGTCCGAAGTGCGTGCAGATACAATACCCCATAGAGACTGGGCCGGGCTTCAACTCGCTCATTGACGTGCTTCTGATGAAGAAATACTCATGGAAGCCGGAGGGCGGCGCACCCATCATAGAAGACATTCCCGCCGAGGAGATGGACAAGGCACTCGAGTTGCACAAGACACTCGTGGAGGCTGCCGCCGAAAACGACGAGACCCTGATGGAGAAGTTCTTCGAGGAGGAGACTCTCACCGAGGACGAGATGCGCGAAGGCATACGCAAGGGCCTCGTCACGCGAAGCATCTTCCCCGTGTTCTGCGTGTGCGCAGGCAAGGACATGGGTGTGCGCCGTCTCATGGAGTTCCTTGGCAATGTGGTGCCCTTCGTGAGCGAGATGCCCATGGTGCACAACACGCGCGGTGAGGAGATACCCGCCGACAGCAACGGCCCTACATCGCTCTACTTCTTCAAGACGGGCGTGGAGCCCCACATAGGCGAGGTGCAATACTTCAAGGTGATGAGCGGCACGGTGAAGGCAGGCATGGACTTGGCCAATGCCGACCGTGGCTCAAAGGAGCGCCTGGCACAGATGTTCGTGTGCGCAGGAGCCAACCGCCAGGCTGTTGACGAGATGCACGCCGGCGACATTGGATGCACGGTGAAGCTGAAAGACGTGAAGACGGGCAACACCCTCAACGGCAAGGACTGCGACAACAAGTATGACTTCATAAAATATCCCAACTCCAAGTACTCGCGCGCCATCAAGGCAGTGAACGAGCAGGACACCGAGAAGCTCATGACCGCACTCGTGAAGATGAGGCAGGAAGACCCCACATGGGTGGTTGAGCCGAGCAAGGAGCTGCGACAGATAATAGTGCACGGACAGGGCGAGTTCCACCTGCGCACGCTGAAGTGGCGTCTGGAGAACAATGAGAAGCTGCAGGTGGCCTACGAGGAGCCGAAGATACCCTACCGCGAGACCATAACCAAGGCTGCACGTGCCGACTACCGCCACAAGAAGCAGTCGGGCGGAGCCGGACAGTTTGGCGAGGTTCACCTCATTGTGGAGCCTTATGCCGAGGGCATGCCCGACCCCACCGTGTTCAAGTTTGGCGGTCAGGAGTATAGGGTGACCATGCGCGGCAAGGAAGAGATAAACCTCGACTGGGGCGGCAAGCTGGTGTTCATCAACTCTGTTGTGGGCGGCGCCATCGACGCGCGCTTCATGCCCGCCATACTCAAGGGCATAATGGAGAAGATGGAGCAAGGCCCGCTCACGGGAAGCTATGCCCGCGACGTGCGCGTGATAGTGTACGACGGCAAGATGCACCCCGTTGACTCCAACGAGCTCTCGTTCATGCTGGCCGCACGCAACGCCTTCTCCATGGCTTTCAAGGAGGCCGGACCGAAGATTCTTGAGCCCATTTACGACCTTGAGGTGTTTGTGCCCGCCGACTTCATGGGCGACGTGATGAGCGACCTGCAGGGCCGTCGCGCCTTGATAATGGGCATGGACAGCGAGGCAGGCTACCAGAAGCTGCAAGCCAAGATACCTCTCAAGGAGTTGTCGAGCTACAGCATAGCGCTAAGCTCGCTCACCGGAGGCCGCGCTTCGTTCACCACCAAGTTTGCAAGCTATGAGCTTGTGCCTGCCGACATTCAGCAGCAGCTCATCAAGGAGCACGAGAGCGAAGAGGAATAGCGCAGCAAGACTGACAGACTACAAGCCTAAGGTGGGTTCTATAAACTCCCCACCTACAAGCTTAAGAGGGCATGGCTCGGGAAACGTCCCGCGCCACGCCCTCTTTGCGTGCGTGCCCTCAGCGGTGTTGAAGCGGCCCTATCACAAAGGTTCTTTCCGCTTGTTTTCCCTCTTTCTGCATCTTCGGGCGGGAGATGCAGCTAAACGAGATAGAGAACAACAAATATGTATCATTAAATTTTTAACTGTTATCGTATGAAAAGAACCTTTATTAGTGTTATGCTTTTCGGAGCCTTGCTAACGGCTTCGACAAGCATGTTCGTTTCTTGTGCGAAAGACTATGATGGAGACATCACCGAACTTCGCGACAAGATAACGACCAACGCCACCGACCTTTCTTCGCTCGTCGATGAGAAGGTGAAGAACGTGCAGGCGGAGATTGACGCGCTCACGACACAGCAGTCGGCTCTCGATGCTGCTTACAAAGCTGCCGACAAGGCACTTGAGGAGGCCATAAAGAACGCCACCAACGATGCCAACGGCTATGCCGACATTCAGGCTGCCGAGGCTCAGAAGGCTGCCATAGCCGCTGCACAGGAGATGGTGAACACTGCCGTGGCTAACATGCAGTCGGCTCTTGACGCCGCCAACAGCAAGATTGCCGAGCAGGGCAAGACCGTTGAGGGATTGCTCGCCGCCGACAAGGAGCTGTCGGTAGCCATAGTCGATGCGAAGAACCGCGCCGACAACGCCTACACACTCGCAGAGCAGGCTAACGCTCTGGCTGGCGAGAACAAGTCGGCCATTGAGAGTCTCACCAAATCGCTCCAGACCGCAAGCGAGTCGCTCGGCAAGCTCGAGACGAGCTTGGCTACACTCGAGGGGCAGTTGAAGGACGTTGTGGCCACAGCCACAGCAAACAAAGCATCGCTTGACGTGCTGAAGACTGAACTCAGTGAACTGAAGAGCAGCAACGAGGCAGCTCTCAAGAGCTTGAGCGACAAGGACGACGAACTGAAGAAGCTCATCGACGACAACAACAAGTCGATAACCGAAGCTCTCAGCAAGGAGGAGTCAGCTCGCAAGAGTGCCGACGAACAGCTGCAGAAGTCAATCGACGCTGTCAAGGACCTCTACACCCAACTGTCGGGCAAGGTTGAGACCATCGACACCAACGTCAAGACTCTTCAGGCAACAGCCCAAAGCCTCAGCAGTGACGTAGCCGACCTGAAGACGAAGGTGGCTGAACTCACCAAGAAAATAAACGCCTTGGAGCAAAGCACAACAAGCATCAACTCCAAGCTCACCGCACTGTTCCAGAGTCTCGACAACCTCATCACCGGCATTATCATGCAGGACGCCAGCCAGTTGGAGATATTGTCGGCCCAGGTGAAGAGCTCTGCCACCAGCATCAACCAGACAGGAATTAGCACCCTCACCATGTTGGACAAGAACACTGTTTACTTCCCCTACAAGGGCGCTGACGGTGCCAAGACGCTGGAGACAGGCAAGTACAACGTGGAGAAGAACGGCGGACTCATCTACTTCACGCTCAACCCCAACACCGTTGACTTCAACGGCAAGGTGAACAGCCTCAAGCTCGAGAACAGTAAGCAGAATGCTCCAGCCAACATCAGCGTGGGCACTGTGGAAAAGGCAACAAATCATCTGGTGACAACCCGTGCAGCCAATGGTTTCTATCAGGCTCGCGTGTCATTCACAGGAGGTCAGCAGAGCAGCAACCCCACATTCGAAAACTCGTTTGCGCTCTACAGCACCTACAAGTCGGTTGACTCTCTTGGCGCACAGAAAGAGCACCGCGTATATTCGAAGTATGAGGTGAACCTCGAGACCACTGCTGCTGCAAGCGACGTGACACCTGTGCTCACTCCAGAGGGCGCATCATACGTAAGCGGCGTTTATCGCTACAGCGACATGAGCAGCACACTCAGCCTCGGCACAAGCGACGGCAAGAAGGTATATGCCAAGTATGTTGAGGTGGTGGGCGCCAAGAACGCCATGAACGTGGCTCTGTCGGGCAACGACCTCACCACCATGAAGAACGACGTGAAGAACAGCAACGTCGGCATGCTCAACACCGTACTGTTTGAGCCGGAG
The DNA here is from genome assembly GCA_963634315.1 of Flexilinea sp. Taxonomy (GTDB): domain Bacteria; phylum Bacteroidota; class Bacteroidia; order Bacteroidales; family Bacteroidaceae; genus Prevotella. The sequence continues at coordinate 5,899 of CAVHDN010000074.1, forward strand.
GGCAGCGTGGCCAACAACTTCGAGCAGATAACCTTCAAGGTTGACGAGAAGTACAACGGCTACACCTTCACCGTGCGCTACTACATCCAGCAGTATGACGGAACCATCAAGATGGTTGAGAAGGAAGTGATGTTCTCCAAGCCGATGTTCGACGGCAGCACCATCTCCATGACACTCGTTCCGACACAGGCCTCCGACAACAAGACTGCACAGAAGGACACCGAGTTCGGCAAGTTGACCTATGTGGCAGGCGGAGCCAACAGCGACACATGGCAGAAGAACACGAAGAAGATAACCGCCGAGTGTGGCAGTGTAAAGATCAAGAGCGTAGAGTTCTACAAGGCCAACGGCACCTCTTTGGTGAAGACCATCTCTGTGAATAAGTCAAGCGATGCCACGATTGATGTTTCGGCCAACGACCTTAAGAACATCAAGAACATGACCTTGGTATATGATGCAGCCGACTTCGAGGTGGGCAAGACCTACACCATCAAGATTGTGTCGAAAGACGCCAACAACAACCCTGTGACCACCACAACGGTTAACATAAAGATGGAGCGTCCTACCGCTTACGACAACCAGCTGCGCCCCAACCCAGGTTTCATACCTGACGGCAGCGGTGTGCTGAAGGCTTGGGCTGTGTTTGAGGAAGCTGGCAAGGCTTCGTATGTGATGACCAACGCATTCAACAACCCCTACACTGCACAATGGGCTGTGCGTCTGGATGTTGACGGCAAGACGGACTACACTCTCACCAGCGGCAAATACAAGGCTTATGCTCCCAACAAATACACCTTCGTGGCATCTGCAACCGAGTCCAACTTCAAGATTATTGTGCCTAACGCAGCTGTCAAGTTTGGCGAGGAGCACCAGTACACCATGCTCTACGGCCCGCAGTACTTCGGTCTGTCGAACCTCTGGAGCAACATCTACAACGGCTACCGCTTCGAGGACAATGGCAGTGTGCTCTACAACGGCGCTCACCAGTTTGGCATAAAGCTTCAGTCGCCCGTAGCCTACACCACAAAGGACGCTAAGTTCAAGGCCGATAGCTATGACGTCGAGTATCCTAACAAGATGTTGTCAATAGGCAACAGCCAGATAGAGTCTGACGACAAGTCAACATCGGTGAAAGACGCCATTGACTACCTTGAAGGAAGCGACGAGCGCGTGGCCAGCGTAAAGGTAACGTTGGTTGACGAGCAGTTCAAGAGCTTGTTCGCAAGCTATGGTGTTGACAATGGCAAGATTGTCATCAAGACAGGCGAGAACACCACAACGGCCGGCGCCGCTTCGGTTGAAGCCACAGTCAACTTCAGCCTCGACGTTACCGACCAGTTCGGCAACACCGTTGGCATACCATTCAAGGTGAAGGTGAAGAGCAACAAGTAAAAAGTACTACTACAAGAATAATTCTGTTTAAACTACCGACAGACGGGGAGGGCGAGCCACACGGGAAACCCTCCCCGTCTTTCTAAAGGTGGGGGCTATAAACATCCACTGTAAAGAATAAAAAAGAAAGAGAATGATGCACAGACTGAATAGTTGGTTGGTGATGGCGCTGGCGTGTGTGGGCATGGCCTCATGCGGCAACAGCCACAAACGCACTGCAGAGGATGCGGCACGCAAGGCCGCCACCATAAAGGACACGACGCTCTACGCACGCATAGACAGCCACACCAGCGACTCTCTTTATGTCACAGCCATAGCCGACGGGCGCAAATATGCCTTCGAATATGCCGACGCAATGCACAAGGGACACATGGCAGGTGAGCCCAACGACGGCGACACCATAGCCACCATGCCCGACTTCAAGCAACGCAAGGCTCTGTCGGCCATAAACACGACTCAACTGCAAGGGCTATGGATGGACGAAAACGACAAGAGCGTGGGCATGAGACTCACTGCCGATGGAGGTGCGTTCAGCATTGGCGGGGGCAAGGAGATGCTCCGGGCTTGGCACATAACCAACGGGAAGATAATGCTGACCTATGTAGACTCACCCGAAAACAACACTACCGAGAAGTCGGAGGCTGCAAGCATAGCCCAACTCGACAGGATAACACTGGCACTTAACTTCGACGGACAACTTCGGGTCTATAAACGGCAGACAAAACTGATATCCAACGACTGACACCCCAAGTCTGCCCTATGGCCCTCCATCGCACATTCACACGCTCGCTTGACTTTAATGTCTGTACCTGAAACACAAATTTAGCATATCAAGTATGTCTTCGCGGCGGAGCCTTGACTGCAAGAGAGCAGTAGGCTTCGCCCTTTTTGTTGGCCATCGAACAGTATACAACAACACTTTACCTTATATAAAATTTGGAGGGATGGCCTTTTTTCATACTTTTGCACATTGCAACCCCAACACGGGGGACCGCGACAAAGGGGGAAATGCGTGAAAATGTTATTGTAGGGGAAAGGACAATTGAACAAAACTAACTGGAGCATGGAAGCCATTACCATAAGGATTTCATTGGCGGACATACCGCGCGACACAAAGGAGATAGTAATCAACATAGGCGGAGACATGAGGCCGTCGGGCGCTCACGTGGCGGACCGCGGCGGCATGAGCTTCTCCAACTTCGTGGAACAAACGGCCCGGCAAATGCGCAGCATGGGGCGAACGCGCACCTCTGAGATATATCTC